>JANMMN010000405.1:0-2025 GCA_031373405.1 Actinomycetes bacterium | reverse complement strand
GCCTTGGACTCCTGCGCGAGGCCGGTGGTCTCTGCCGGGAGATGAACCTGGAACGGGTAGACCCGAGTCACGTTGGACGTGAGGGGTACGACGGTCAGCACCCCCCGACCCAGCCGTGCTGCGGCGTTGTTCGCACCGTCGTTGCTGACGATGACGGCCGGTCGGCTCTTGCCGGACTCGGATCCGCGCACCGGGTCGAGGTCCACGCGCCGGATCTCACCCCGGCGCATCAGGAGTCGAGCCCGTCGCCGACGCTCGGCTCCCAGGCCTCACCCTCGCCGGACGCCGCGAACTCGTCCCAGGCAGCGGTGTACGCCCCAGCGAGCTCCGCCGCCTTGAGCAGCCGCACCGCGGTGTGGACCGCAGCCGACCTCGACGCCAGTCCCTGCGTGGCGACATAGGAGTCGAGGAAGTCGACGTCGTCCTCCGGGAGGCTCACCGACAATTTCACGAGCCCAATGCTACCGCCGTACACACCCCGGTAGCACCCCGGCCTGTTCCCGCTGACTGTGCCGCGGGCTCCCGCAGGGGGAAGACCACGGCACAGTCACCACACGCTTGGCCGGGCTAGAGGGAGGTGACGGTGAGGTGGTCGGTGTCGGGCGCGACGTCGACGAGGACGTGGTCGCCGTCGCTCACCTCGCCGGACAGGATCGCCGTGGCGAGCCGGTCGCCGATGGCGGTCTGCACGAGCCGGCGCAGCGGACGGGCGCCGTACGCCGGGTCGAAGCCGTGCAGCGCGAGCCACTCCCGTGCCGCGGGCGTCACCTCGAGGCCGAGGCGGCGGTCGTGCAGGCGCGACGCGAGCGCGTTGACCTGAAGCGCGACGATGCTCGAGAGCTCCTCGATCCCGAGCGGGTGGAACAGCACGATGTCGTCGAGCCGGTTGAGGAACTCCGGCTTGAAGCTCGACCGTACGGCGTTCATGACCACGTCGCGCTTGTGCTCCTCGGAGAGCGACTGGTCGGCCTGGACCATCGACCCGAGGTTGGACGTGAGCACCAGGATCACGTTGCGGAAGTCGACGGTGCGACCCTGACCGTCGGTGAGCCGGCCGTCGTCGAGCACCTGGAGCAGGACGTCGAACACCTCCGGGTGCGCCTTCTCCACCTCGTCGAGCAGAACCACCGTGTACGGGCGTCGACGCACCGCCTCGGTCAGCTGGCCGCCCTCCTCGTAACCGACGTAGCCCGGGGGCGCACCGACGAGCCGCGCGACCGAGTGCTTCTCGCCGTACTCGCTCATGTCGATGCGGGTCATCGCGCGCTCGTCGTCGAAGAGGTACGCCGCGAGCGCCTTCGCCAGCTCGGTCTTGCCGACCCCGGTCGGGCCGAGGAACAGGAAGGAACCGGTGGGGCGGTCCGGGTCCGCGACCCCTGCACGCGCACGGCGTACGGCGTCGGACACGGCCTGCACCGCCTCGGGCTGACCGACGACGCGGTGACCGAGCTCGGTCTCCATCCGGAGCAGCTTCGCGGTCTCGCCCTCGAGCAGTCGGCCCGCAGGGATGCCGGTCCACGCGCCGACGACCTCGGCGACGTCGTCCGGGCCTACCTCCTCGCGCACCATCCGGGCCCGGTCCGACGACGTCGCCACCGCCGCTGCCAGCTGCGACTCGAGCTGAGGGATCTCGGCGTAGAGCAGCCGTGACGCCTGCTCGAAGTCGCCGTCACGCTGCGCGCGCTCGGCCAGCATCCGCAGCTCGTCGATGCGGATCTTGAGGTCGCCGACCCGGTCGAGCCCTTCCTTCTCCGCATCCCAGCGCACCCGCATCCCGGCGAGCTCCTCGCCCTTGTCGGCGAGGTCGGCGCGCAGCCTGGCGAGCCGCTCCACCGAGGCGGGGTCGGTCTCGCGGGCGAGCGCGAGCTCCTCCATCCGCAACCGGTCGACCTGGCGGGCCAACGCGTCGATCTCCACGGGTGAGGAGTCGATCTCCATCCTGAGTCGCGACGCGGCCTCGTCGACGAGGTCGATCGCCTTGTCGGGCAGGAATCGGCTCGTGATGTAGCGGTCGGACAACGTCGC
>JANMMN010000392.1:0-14411 GCA_031373405.1 Actinomycetes bacterium | reverse complement strand
GTGAATCCGTCGGCCGCCCGACCTCGCAGGCGAGGACCCGGCACCCCCGTCGGGTGCCGGGTCCTCGTCGAGCAGGTGCGAGGTCAGGACGCCGACGGCTTCGGAACTCCGGTGATCGAGAGCGTCGTGAGCATCGTGTCGAACTGGGCCATCGCCTGGGACGCCTGCGGGTTGTCCCGGTTGACCCTGGTCCAGGTCAGCAGCGGCGTCGCGCCGCCGGCGTCGACGACGGCAAAGCGCAGGAAGACATGCGACTTGTCGTCCTCGACCAGTCCGAAGCAGTCCCTGGCGGCGTCGAACGGCGACTCGCACCCCAGCGCCCCGTACCGCGCCGCCTGCGGAGCCAGGGTCAGCAGCGTCGCCGGACGTCCGTCGACCGTCGTGGTGGACACGTCGGACACGATCACGTCGCCGGTCACCCCGATAGCTTTGAGGTACGCGACGTAGCCCTTGTAGTCGGGTAAGGGGCTCGACGCCGGACCGTCCTGCGGGCGGTAGAGGTTCACGGGCGAGAAGAACCTGAGCTTGAGGTCCGAGCCGTCGAGGCACGCGACCGGTGAGCCGTTCTTCGTGCAGTCGGACTGCTCCCAGTACACCTTCCGGTCCGTCTCGTCGCGGGCCGGGGGGACGATGCCGTTGGTCCAGGCGGGCAGCGTGACCGTGAACGGGACGACGAAGCTCGATGTCGAGTAGGACTTGCCCACCTGCGGCACCGGTGCGATCACCTGGCCCGAGGACGAGCCGCCAAGTGCACGGACGCCCACGACGGCAACGACCACCGCAGCCGCGGCCGCCGCCACGAGCACCCAGGTACGACGCCGATGCGTGCGGTCCACAGCGTCGAGCCGCGCGTCGAGCTTCTGTGATTCCCGTGCAGTGTCGGTAGTCATGGCTGCCTCCTGGGCATCCGCCCGCAGAGTGGAGGTGATGGCGTACTCGAGCTCGGTCATGCCCACGCCTCCATCCGCTTCTGCAGGGCTGCGGTGGCCCGGGAAGCGTGCTGCTTCACGGACCCGGTGCTGACACCCAGCCAGGCGGCCGTCTCCTGCTCGGAGAGCTCGAGGAAGTAGCGGAGCACCACGACCTCGCGCTGCCGTCGCGGGAGCGTCCTGATGGCCTCGGAGAGCTCTTCCCGCCGTCGGTTGTCGACGCCGTAGCTCTCCGCCGAGGGAACGTCGTCGGGATCGGGCGGCACGAAGGTGCGCGCCGTCACCCGTCGACGTACCCACGACCGCGCCCCGTACACGACGCTGCGATCGAGGTAGGCGACGGCTGCGTTCGGGTCGCGCAGCCCGTTCCAGCGCTTGTAGAGCGACTCGAACGCGTCCTGCACGATCTCCTCCGCCGTCCCGTGATCGTCGACCATGAGCGATGCCAGGCCGACGAGCCTGCGGTGGTGCACCTGGAACAGCGCCGTGACGGCAGCACGAGCGGTGACGGGGAACGCATCGTTCCCCGTCCCCGCGTTGTGCTCGTCCATCTCGCCAGCCCTCCAGCTCGGATGTCAGGGGCTAAGTCGTGCGAGCACGTCCGAGGTTGACACCGATCCGGCACCATTTCCACCCAGGTCAGGTGGGGGCGGGTCGCGAGACGAACGCCCCGGCGTCAGCCGGAGCGAACCCAGGTCGCCGCCGTGTACAGCGCCCGCTCGTAGGCCTCCTGAGGGATGCCCGAGGTGGCGTCCGGGCCTGCGTTCTCGATCCAGGTCAGCTGCATCCCGCCGGGAACGGCCGCTACGTCCAGCACGACGGTCTCGATCCGGCCTTGCCCGAGGCCCAACGTCCCGGTGATGCGGCCATCGACCAGCTCGTAGGAGTGCTCGTCGAGACTCTGCGACCGGCCCTCGGAGTCGACGACGTACAGCCTCAGGTTGAGGGTATCGACGTACAGCTCGAGCCGGATGCCCGATGTGCCGGGCGATGCCTCCTCGAGGATCCGCTGCGTGAATCCCTCCAGGTTCGCTGCGCCGAGCACACGCCGCGCTGCAGCCGGGGTGACCGTGGCCGCGTAGGTGCCCACGAGGTCCCGCGTCGTCGGGTAGTCGGGCGACGAGAGCCTCATCGTGGCCAGCATCCCCTCGAGCTGGTCGATCCATTGCTGCCCCTGAGGGTTCGCGCTGAAGGTGCGCATACCGATCACGAGCGGTGCCCCGCCCGTGTCGATCACGGCGTACCGGGCGACGTTACGCTCGTAGAAGTCCTGGCAGCGGAGCACGCTGAAACAGCCCATGCCGTCTGCGGTGCCCCCGACGGTCACCATGGTGAGCACCGTGGCCGGGCGCCCGTCGACGGTGAGTGCGCGCGAGTCGGTGACCGCGAACGCGCCGTCCTGACGCAGACCCTCCAGATGCGTGAGGTAGCCGTCGTACGTCGCAGGCTGCGTGCTGTCCCGCTCGAGGTGCCGAATCGTGTAGGCGTCGAGGCCTATGCACACCGGCTCTCCTTCGCACCGGTTCCAGGTGACGGTGTCGGCGGTCTCATCCGTGGGTCGGCTCATGACCTCGGCGACCCACGCTGGCAGGTTGGCGGTGAAGCCCGGCTGGAACTGCGTCGTACGGAACTCGGGCCCGCTCGCCGGCTCGACGAGGCCGGCGGGCGACGCCGCCGGTCGCACCAGCACGGCAGCGACCACGACCGCTGCGACAGCGGCAGCCACGCCGACCCAGGTCCACACGCGTCGCCGACGATCGACGGAGTCCATCCGCTGCTCGACGATCTCGTACCCGTCGCTCATGTCCACAGACATCGAGATCTCCCGTGACTCGTCGTGCAGTGCGGTGGCGAGGGTCTGCTCGAAGGTGCTCATGCCCACGCCTCCAACCGCTTCTGCAGTGCATCGGTCGCCCGGAAAGCGTGGCGCTTCACCGAGCCCTTGCTGACGCCGAGCCACTCCGCGATCTGATCCTCGGAGAGATCCAGGAAGTAGCGCAGCACGACCACCTCACGCTGACGCGTGGGCAGTGCTCGCACCGCTGTGATGAGGTCGTCGCGTCGGCTCCCGTCGAGACCGACGCTCTCCGCAGATCGCTCGACCCCGGCATCGGGCACGTCGTAGGCCCGCTCGGTCATCCGACGCCGCACCTTGGACCGTGATCCGTTGACGACGCTGCGGTTGAGGTAGGCAACGGCGGCGTGTGGATCGCGCAGCCGCGTCCAGTTGCGGTAGAGCGCTTCGAACGCATCCTGCACGACTTCCTCAGCGGTCTCACGGTCGTCGACCATGAGTCCGGCCAGTCCGACGAGGCGCCGGTAGTGGTGGTGGAACAGGTCCGTGACGACTGCACGCACGGACTGTGGGGCATCGGTCGTGCCCCACGGTCGCTCGGTGCGTGCCATCACGGCTCCCCTTGCTCGGTCGTCATGAGATAGGACGCACGAGCCACGATCAGGTTGACACCCGATCCCCGACACGTCGAGGCCCGGCGCGTCGCCCCGCTCAGGCGCACGCCGCACAGCACCATGGCTCAAGCACACGAGAGGGGGCCGGCATGCCGACCACAGTCACGGGCGACGACGTCGACCGGATGACCGACGCGCTGTTCATCGAGCGCTCCTGGCGCAGCCCGTCCGCGAGCAGATTCTGGGTGCTGCTGCTGCTGGCGTCGGTCATCGCCACGACAGGCGTCGCCGCCGACAGCACCGCCACCGTCATCGGCGCGATGATCGTCGCGCCCCTCATGACCCCGATCCTCGGGATCGCGCTCGCGGTGGTGATGGGCGACCGGCCCGCGCTGCTGCGCAGCGCCGCCTACGTCGTCGGCGGTGCGGCGGTGGTGATCCTCATCGCCCTGGTCATCGGGTCGATCACCGCCAACATCGACGCCTACGCCGCCAACACCCAGGTGTCCGCCCGCATCAGCCCGCGCCTCATCGATCTCCTCGCCGCGCTCGCGACCGGCACCGTCGGCGCCTTCGCCCTCGTACGCCGAGACATCAGCGACACGCTGCCTGGCGTGGCCATCGCGATCTCGCTCGTGCCACCACTCGCGGTCGTCGGGCTTCTCATCGGCGTCGGCCGCTACAGCGACGCCTCGCAGGCCTTGCTGCTGTTCGGCACGAACGTCGCCGCGATCATCCTCACCGGCACGATCGTGCTGCGCCTCTATCGCGTGCGCGACATCGCCGTCCAGGCTGGGCACCAGGTCACGGCGTACGGCAGGCGCACGGTGGCGGTCATCGTCGGGCTCGTGATCCTCGTCGCGGTCCCGCTCTCGATCGGCACGTTCAACGTCGCCTACGACCAGCTCATCGCGCGCGAGGCCCGGCCGGTGGCCGAGGCGTGGGCGGTCAAGGCGGGCTGGCAGGTGGCCAACGTCGCTGTGGTCAACAAGGCAGTCGTGGTGACCGCTCTCGGCCCCCCTCCCGAGGTGGACGTCGACAGCCTGCGCAAGGCGCTCAACGACGCCGGCCTGTCGAAGAACGACCTGTCGATCCGGCTCGTCGTCGGCGGCACGAGGTTCTGTGCCGCAGGCTTCACCACCTGTGTCGCACGCACCTCCCTCGGCAGCTGATCACTGGTCCGCTGACCTCGGCCTCAACGCGGACTCGCCGCAGCGCGCACCAGGTTCTGCTGGTGCAGGCCAGCCATCCCGGGGAGCCCGATGCGGGCATCGTCGCTGGCCGCCCGTGACTCGACGTCGTCGAGGTAGCGCAGGTCGGCGTCGTACCGGTCGACGGGGCGTTCGGCCACCGAGCCGTGACCCGGGACGAGGATCCGTGACCGGCGTACGACCCCTGCGAGTGACTCCAGGCCGGCGCGGTAGATGACGAGATCAGCGTCGCTGTCGTCCGGCATCGGGATCTCGACGTCGCTGAGCATGTCGCCGGCGACGAGCACGCCAAGGTCGGGCAGCTCGAGCGCGAGGTGGTGCGGAGCGTGCGCGTGGTGCACGTGCACCCGCGCGGTGGGTCCGGTCCAGTGGAGCAGCTCACCCTCGATCGGGGTGAGCCGACCGGCGATCTCGACGAGCTCGTCGGGGATGTCGCCGACGAGCGGCCCCACGACCGCGTCGCGATGCTCGACGGTCTCGCGCACGGTGCCCGGCGTCGACCATCGCGGCACGTCGCCGAGGTCGGGATGCCAGAGCACATGGTCGTAGTGCATGTGCGTGCTCAGGCCGGCGACGCAACGGACACCGAGGGCCGCGAGGTCCGCGGGGATCGCTGCGAGCTCGTCCGCGTCCCACGCGGGATCGATGACCAGCGCACCGCCGTGCCCGTCGAGAATCACGGTCGAGGTCGTGTCGTAGCGCCTCGAGTGCGCCACCCAGACGACACCGGGGACCATCTCGACCAGTCGCGCGAGTTCCACCATCCCCGCAGTGTGACCGGCATCGACCTCCCGCGGCGTCCACTCGGGCGCAGCGGCAGTCGTGGCCGGTTCGGCCGCCGGCGCGCCCACGGACGAGGCGATCGGGGATGATGTGCGGCATGCGACCGGTGATCGGGGTGTCCTGTTACGGCGAGCGTGCCCGCTGGGGCGCGTGGGACGTCGACGCCGTCGTGCTGCATCGGGCGTACGTGGAGGCGCTCGAGGATGCCGGCGCTGCCGTCGTCGTACTCCCACCGGTCAGCGACGAGCAGAGCATCGACGCGGTGCTCGACCGGCTCGACGGCATCGTGCTCGCTGGCGGTGCCGATGTCGACCCTGCGACGTACGGCCACGATGCGCACGAGACCACCGACCGGCCCAGGCACGACCGCGACAGCACCGAGCGCGCGCTCTACCGCGGTGCCCGTGACCGCGGGCTCCCCGTGCTCGGTATCTGTCGCGGCATGCAGGTGATGGCGGTCGAGAGCGGCGGGCACCTGGTGCAGGACCTGCCCTCCGCCGGGTACGGACTCACCCACCGCGAGGCGCCCGGCACGTTCACCGAGCACGGTGCGACGTTCGCACCCGACTGCCTTGTCAGCCGCATCCTCGGGGCGACTGAGACGACCGTGAACTCCAGCCATCACCAGGCGGTCGGGGACCCCGGGAGCCTCCGCGTCACCGGGCACGCGGCCGACGGCACGATCGAGAGTCTCGAAGACCCCGATGCCGCGTTCGTGCTCGGCGTGCAGTGGCATCCGGAGATGAGCACGGACCGACGGCTCTTCGAGGCGCTCGTCCACGCCTCACGCCCGCGTATGCCGACCTGAGCGGACCCCGCTCCGCCTGAGTCAGTCGCCACTCCCTGGTCGACGGTGAGTCAGCCGACCAGGATGGCCGTCTGGCGCGCCGAGCACACGAGCCGACCGGTCGAGTCCCACACCCGCGCAGTCTCGTCGGCGATGCCGTGCTGCAGCGTGTCGCAGCGCGCCTCGACGAGCAGCGGGCCGACGATGTCGCCGGGGTAGAGCACGAGCTGCGCGTCGACGGTCGGCAGGTTGCCCCACGCGTGCGCCGCCCACGGTGTCGGCGGCAGCACGTCCCACGCCGCCATCGCGAGGAAGTCGTCCGCAGGACGGCCGTCGCGGTAGGCCACCCAGCCGGTCATCACGGCCGTCGGCAGCGCCGGGCCGCCCGTGAGCGCCGCGGCGTTCGTCGGGTGAAGCCGCACCTCGAGGTACTCAAGCAGCTCCATGCCGGCCACGCTCGCCCCACCGGCCGCGTCGAGGCTCTCATCCCATGACGGGATGTCGGGGCGGGACGAGTCGTCGAGCTCGCGGTCGGCGGACTTCGGTGTGCCGGCGGTCACGAGCGCGTCGACGAGAGTGGTGCCGTCGCGAGCGAGCACGACGCGTGCCGTCGAGAGGCGGCCCCGGCGTACGACGTCGATCGACACGTCGGCCGGGCCTCCGCCCCGGGCTGCGGCGAGGTAGTGCGCGCTCATGGTGAGCGGTCGCGCCCCCTCGAGCGCCTCACCGGCTGCGGCAGCGATCACGGCCGCGAGGTAGCCGCCGTTGAGGTGACCGGTGATGGTCCAGCTCGCGTCGAGCTCGATCTGCCGCACAGCTACAGCGGGGTCACGTAGGCGGCGGAGATGCCGCCGTCGACGAGGAAGTTGGCCGCGGTGATGAACGACGCGTCGTCGCTTGCGAGGAACGCCACGGCAGCCGCGATCTCGGAGGCCTCGCCGAAACGTCCGAACGGGATGTGCACCAGTCGGCGCGCGGCCCGCTCGGGGTCCTTGGCGAACAGCTCCTGCAGCAGCGGCGTGTTGACCGGGCCGGGCGAGAGCGCGTTGACCCGGATCCCCTCGCGCGCGAACTGCACGCCGAGCTCGCGGCTCATCGCGAGAACGCCGCCCTTGGACGCGGTGTAGGAGATCTGCGAGGTCGCGGCAGCCATCGTCGCCACGAACGAAGCGGTGTTGACGATCGAGCCCTTCCCCTGACGCTGCATGTAGGGGATGACCTCCTTGCAGCACAGGTAGACCGAGGTCAGGTTGACCCGCTGCACGCGCTCCCATGCCTCGATCCCGGTGGTGAGGATCGAGTCGTCGTCCGGCGGGGAGATCCCAGCGTTGTGGAAGGCGACGTCGATGGATCCATAGGCGTCGTACGCCGTCGCATACATGCGAGCAACGTCGGCGGCGACGGTGACGTCGGCGACGACACCGAGTCCGCCGACCTCGAGAGCCACGGCGTCGACAGCCGCCTGGTTCATGTCCACGACGACGACGTTCGCGCCCTCGGACGCGAGCCTGAGTGCGGTGGCCTTGCCGATGCCGCCGGCACCCCCGGTGATGACGGCAGTGCGGTCGGTGAAGCGGTCCACGTGGGTTCAGCCTTCCGTTGAGATGAACACGTTCTTGACCTCGGTGAACGCCTCGAGCGCATCTGGTCCGAGCTCCCGGCCGAGGCCGGACTTCTTGAAGCCACCGAACGGCGTCCAGTAGCGCACCGAGGAGTGCGAGTTGACCGAGAGGTTGCCGCTCTCGGTCGCGCGTGCCACGCGCAGCGCCCGACCGACGTCGCGCGTCCAGATCGAGCCCGACAGCCCGTAGTCCGTGGCGTTGCTCAGCCGGATCGCATCGGCCTCGTCGTCGAACGCCATGACCGACACGACCGGGCCGAAGACCTCGTCCTGCATGAGTGGGTCCTCGTGCGAGGTCGGCACCACCACCGTCGCGGGGTACCAGTAGCCGGGTCCGTCGGGCACCGAGCCGCGGATGACGACGTCGGTCGTGTCGGTGATGAACGACGACACGCTCTCGCGGTGCGCGGCGCTGATCAACGGACCCATCTCGGCGGTGTCGAGGCTGGGGTCCTCGACCCGCACCCCTAGCACGGCCGGCTCCAGCAGCGCGAGGAAATCGTCCATCACCGAGCGCTCGACCAGGATGCGCGAGCGCGCGCAGCAGTCCTGGCCGGCGTTGTCGAAGACGGCGTACGGCGCGGTCGCCGCGGCTCGCGCGAGGTCCGCGTCGGCGAAGATCACGTTGGCGCTCTTGCCACCGAGCTCGAGGGTCACCGGCTTGACCTGGCGGGCGCAGCCCTCGGCCACCCTGATCCCGACCTCCGTGGACCCGGTGAACACCACCTTGGCGACGTCGGGGCTCGTGACGAAGCGCTCCCCGACGACCGAGCCCTTGCCGGTGAGCACCTGGAACACGTGCTCGGGCAGGCCCGCCTCGAGTGCGAGCTCACCCAGGCGCACCGCGGTGAGCGGCGTGAGCTCGGCCGGCTTGAGCACGACCGTGTTGCCGGCCGCCAACGCAGGCGCGAAACCCCAGCCGGCGATCGGCATCGGGAAGTTCCAGGGCACGATGACGCCGACGACACCGAGCGGCTCGCGAAAGGTCATGTTGACGCCGCCGGCGACCGGGATCTGATGACCGAGCAGGCGCTCGGGAGCGCCGGAGTAGTAGGCGAGGACGTCCCGTACATTCCCGGCTTCCCAGCGGGCATTGCCGATGGTGTGGCCGGCGTTGCGCACCTCGAGCCGTGCGAGCTCCTCGAGATGGTCGTCGACGACCGCGGAGAACCGTCGCAGCAGTCGCGCGCGGTCGCCCGGGCTCACCTGGCGCCAGGTCTGGAAGGCGAGACGCGAGCGGGCGATCGCGGCGTCGGTCTCCTCGACGGTGAGCGAGGGCACCGAGGCGACGACCTCCTCGGTGACGGGGCTGATCACGTCGTGCAGGGCGGTCACGGGTGTTCGCCTCTCAGGTGTCGATCCGGATCGGGCGGTGCGCGGCGATCATGCCGTAGGGATGACTCGACGCGCAGGTGCGGAGGAGCCTAGAGCCGCTCGAAGCCGCGGTAACGCTCCCAGTCGGTGATCGCGCGGCCGAACGCCTGGAGCTCGATCCGACCCATGTTGGCGTAGTGCTCCTGGACGTCACTGCCGAACGCCTCGGCCACCCACGAGGATCCGGTCCACAGCTCGAGCGCATCGGAGAGCTGCCACGGCACCTTGTCGCGGTCTGACGCGTAGGCGTTGCCCGGGTACGCCGGACGCAGCTCCATCTCCTTCTCGATCCCGTCGAGGCCGGCGGCAATCATCCCGGCGACCGCGAGGTAGGGGTTGGCGTCGCCCCCCGGCACTCGGTTCTCCAGGCGCAGGCCCGCACCGCGCCCGACGAGCCGCAGCGCGCAGCTGCGGTTGTCCCGACCCCACTCGATCGAGGTCGGTGCGAAGGAGCCTGGTGAGAATCGCTTGTAGGAGTTGATGTTCGGTGCGAAGAGGAGCGAGAGCTCGCGCAGGTGGGCGAGCTGTCCGGCGATGAACGAGCGTCCGACGTCCGACAGGCCGTCTTCCGGATCGTCCTTCGAGGCCATCACCATCGAGCCGTCCGTACCGCGGAAGGAGAGATGGATGTGGCAGGAGTTGCCTTCACGCTCGTCGTACTTCGCCATGAAGGTGAGCGCGTATCCCTCCTGGGCGGCGATCTCCTTCGCAGCGGTCTTGTAGACCACGTGGTTGTCGCAGGTCTTGAGCGCATCTTCGTAGAGGAACGCGATCTCGTGCTGCCCGAGGTTGCACTCACCCTTGGCGCTCTCGACCTGAAGGCCGGCGCCGGCCATCGCGAGGCGGATCCGGCGCAGCAGCGGCTCGACCCGCGAGGTGCCCGCGATCGAGTAGTCGACGTTGTAGAGGTTGGCCGGGGTCATGTTCTGGTACCCGGACAGCCACGCCTCCTCGTAGGTGTCGTTGAAGAGGATGAACTCGAGCTCGGTGCCGACGAAGGCCTCCATCCCCGCGTCGTGCAGGCGGGCGAGCTGCCGCTTGAGGACCTGCCGAGGCGAGGCGACGACATCCGTCCCGTCGAGCCAGGTCACGTCGGCCTGCACCATCACGGTCGCGGGGTGCCACGGCACCCGGCGCAGCGTGCCCAGGTCGTGCGCCATGACGAAGTCGCCGTAGCCGCTGTGCCAGCTCGACATCTGGTATCCATCGACGGTGTTCATGTCGACGTCGACGGCCAGCAGGTAGTTGCAGCCCTCGGTCCCGTGCGGCAGCACGTACTCGATGAAGTACGGCGCGTGCACCCGCTTGCCCTGCAGCCGCCCCTGCATGTCGGTGATCGCGACGATGACGGTGTCGATCCGTCCGTCCTCGACCTCTGTCTTGAGCTGTTCGACGGACATCGGGGCGCCGGGTGCGGCGTGGAGCGTCATGCGGGTTCCCTCCAGGTGGCTGGCACCACCCTCCCGCGTCCACGCCGTCCGTGGGGTCCGAAACGCCGAGCCTGAATCGGTCTAGACCGAAATCTGCCCCTGACGGCCACCAGCGGGTCTACGCTCCGACCCCATCGGGCCGGGGTGGGCCGGCTGCACGAGCGGAGGGCACGGTGACGTCTGTGGCGCTGCCGCTCGCCATCGACGCCTCCCTGCTCGAGCGGATCAACGCCGTCCCCGCTCTCGCCCCGCACACCGACCTCTCCGACCTGTCCGGCGGGCTCACCAACCGCAACATCAAGGTGACCACGCCCACCGACGTCGTCGTCGCCCGGCTGTCCTCGCCCGAGAGCGCGCTTCTCGCCATCGACCGTGGGGTGGAGCACGCCAACTCGGTTGCCGCCGCAGCGTCCGGTGCAGGTCCCGAGGTGATCGCCTTCGCACCGGAGGTCAGCGTCCTGGCCGTGCGATTCATCGATGGCCGCACGTGGTCGGACGCCGATGTGCTCGCGCCGGAGAACTCGCCGCGCATCGCCGCCGCGTGTCACCAGCTCCACGCCGGTCCGAGGTTCGTCAACGACTTCGACATGATGCGACTCCAGCCGCACTACCTCTCGATCGTGCGCGAGCGCGGTCTCCGGCTCCCCGACCGCTACGACGAGCTCTCGTCCCACCTGGCAGCCATCGCCGCGTCCCTGGCCGTGCGCCCCCAGACCAGCGTGCCGTGCAACAACGACCTTCTCGCCGCCAACGTCATCGACACCGGCGCCCGGCTCTGGCTCATCGACTACGAGTACTCCGGCAACAACGACCCGTTCTTCGAGATCGGCAATCTTTGGAGCGAGGCAGCCGGAACTCCCGACGACCTCGAGAGACTGGTCGCCGCGTACGTCGGACGAGTTTCCCGGTCGCTCACCGCGCGCGCCCGGCTGTGGGGGCTGATGAGCAAGTACGGCTGGATGCTGTGGGCCTCGATCCAGGACGGCACGAGCGACCTGGACTTCGACTTCTGGTCCTGGGGGCTGGAGAAGTACGTCCGTGCAGTCGAGGAATTCGACGGCCGGGACTTCGGACGGCTGCTCGAGGAGGTGCGCAGCACCGACTGACCGAACCGGCGCAACGCATTTCATCGCCCTGCGTTGCGCGTGTCGAACCTCGGCGCCTGTCCGGCGCCGACACACTTTCCGACAAGGCCACGGCGCCGCCGTGTCCGACCCGCATGGGGTTCCCGAAGGAGGGGACAGTGACCGACGTATCGAAGCTCACCGCCGACGAGCAGATGCTCGCGGACCTGGGCTACAAGCAGGAGCTGAGTCGAAGCTGGAGTGGTTTCTCCAACTTCGCCATCTCGTTCTCGATCATCTCGATCCTGGCCGGCTGCTTCACCACGTTCTACTTCGGGTGGAACAACGGTGGACCGATCGCGATCTCGCTCGGCTGGCCCGTCATCTCGGCCTTCATCCTGATCATCGGTTTCTGCATGTCCGAGCTGGTGTCGGCGTACCCGACCAGCGGCGGCATCTACTGGTGGGCCTCGAAGCTCGGTGGAGTGAAGGCCGGCTACTACACCGGCTGGCTCAACCTCGTTGGTCTCATCGCGATCGTGGCCTCGGTGGCGTACGGCGCCGCGACCTTCCTCGACTTCTCGCTCTCGCGCTTCAGTGAGTCGTGGGCAGCGGGCTACTCCCTCGAGCGCGTGTTCTACATGTTCGTCGCCATCCTCATCCTGACCTCGTTGCTCAACATCTTCTCCAGCCACCTGCTCGCGGTGTTCAACAACATCTCGGTGTGGTGGCACGTTTTCGGAGCGGCCGTCGTCCTGCTGATCCTGATCTTCGGGCTCAAGGAGGGTGCGACCCACTGGGGCGTCTCCGACGTCTTCACCGGCACGGTCAACAACACCGGCGGCCTGTTCAACGGCGAGACCAGCGGCCCCGGGTTCTGGTTCTACGTCCTGCCGCTGGGCTTCCTGCTCACGCAGTACACGATCACCGGGTACGACGCCTCGGCTCACCTCTCCGAGGAGACGCACGGTGCCGCGGACTCCGCGGCCAAGGGCATCTGGCGCTCGATCTTCTACTCCGCGATCGGCGGATGGATCCTGCTGCTCGCGTTCCTCTTCGCCGTCCAGGACCCGGTAGCGGTCTCGGCCGGCGGCGGCGGCGTTCAGGTCATCTTCGACCAGGCGCTGTCCCCCACGATGTCGGGCACCGTGCTCCTCATCGCGACCCTGGGCCAGCTGTTCTGCACGACGGCGTGCCTCACCTCGGCCTCGCGCATGCTCTTCGCGTTCAGCCGTGACGGTGCGGTGCCCGGGGCGAAGCACTGGGCCAAGCTCAACAAGAGCAAGACCCCGGTCAACGCGGTGCTCGCTGTGGCGCTCACCGGTTTCATCCTCACCCTGCCGGCACTGTGGAAGGTCAACATCGGTACGGAGGAGGCGCCGATCTACACGGTCACTGCCTTCTTCGCAATCGTGTCGATCGGTGTGCTGGGCCTCTACCTGGCCTTCGCCATCCCGATCTACTACCGCTGGAAGCAGGGCGAGAACTTCAAGCAGGGCTCGTGGAACCTGGGCTCGAAGTGGAAGTGGATGGCGCCGCTCGCCGTGGCGGAGATCCTCATCACGTCCGTCTACTTCATCCTCCCGCTCTACCCGGCCGGTGCACCCGGCTTCATGCGCGGCTTCCTGAGTGCTCCTGGGGTCGACAAGGTCCCGTTCGACTGGAAGTTCGTCAACTACGCACCCCTCGTCCTCGGTGCGCTGCTCCTCGCGCTCTGGGCCGGCTGGCACCTCTCGGCGAAGAAGTGGTTCACCGGGCCGAAGCACACGATCGACCTTCCGGCGGGCGTCAGCTCGGCGGAGGAGATCGCGCTCGAGCACCAGCACGACGGGTTCCTCACCGGCGAGCACCACGAGCACGAACAGAAGTGACCGCTCGCGCCTGAGCGATCGGCACGCAGCGTCGAGGGGAGGTCGGCACGCCATGATCCGTGGCCTGCCGACCTCCCCTCTCGTCATCGCCCGCACCAACGGCACGCCGGCCCACGTCCAGATCGCCCGGTGGCTCCGGGCCGGGATCGCCTCGGGAGAGCTGACCCCCGGGGACCGGCTCCCCGGGGAGCGCGACCTCGCTGCACAGCTCGGGGTCAGTCGGATGACGCTGCGCCAGGCACTGTCCGAGCTCGAGTCGACCGGCGACCTCGTACGGGTCCCCGGCCGGTCGGGCGGTGCGTTCGTGGCCGAGAGCCTCGTGAAGGTCGACCTGACCCGATTGAGCGGCCTCACCGACCAGGTGCGCCGCGCGGGTCACCGCGCGGGCGCCCGCGTCCTGGTGGCCCGACGCTGCGTCCCCGATCCCGACGTGGCGGACGCACTCGGCCTGCAGGGCCGCTCGCAGGCGGTCGAGGTCGTCCGCGTGCGATCAGCCAACGGTCTCCCTCTCGCCGTCGAACGGTCCTGGTTCCCCGCCCGACTTGTTCCCGGCCTGCTCGGCCACCCCCTGTCCGGATCCCTGTACGCCGTCCTCCGCAGGCACTACGACCGCGAACCGGTGACCGCGGTGGAGCGCCTCGCCCCCGTGCTCGCTGACGTCGAGACGGCGCTCCTGCTCGGCGTAGCGCACGGCGCCGCGTTGATGCGGGTCGAACGGGTCGCCAACGAGTCCTCGGGCACCGTCATCGAGTTCGCCCGCGACGTCTTCCGACCCGACCGGGTCGAGTTCCTCGTGCACCGCAGCCCGGACCAGCCCGTCACCCTCCGCGCCCTCACCGGCCACCCCCGTCCGCGCGGAAAACCCATAAAACACAGGGTGGGGGCCCCCACCCGGGGGGTTGGGGGGTTTTTTGCCGGCCCGTTTTGTTGGG
>JANMMN010000119.1:0-13551 GCA_031373405.1 Actinomycetes bacterium | reverse complement strand
CGCAGCGACCGCCAGGTCGCCGGCGTCTGAGCGTTGCGGGTGTCGGGCCGGTCCAGCGTCACGGTGACGACGGGCTCCCCCGCCGGCCCGGACCAGGACACCCGGACTCCTCCGGCGAGAAGGTCGTCGGCCACGGCAGGGCCCGGCGAGCTCAGGACTACGCCTTCCCGCGGGTGGCGCCACCACGGCCGCGCAACGTCACGCCGGCCTCGCTGAGGACCCGGTGGACGAACCCGTACGAGCGACCGGTCACCTCGGCCAGGTCCCGGATGCTCGCGCCGCCGACGTACTTCTTCGTGAGGTCCGCAGCGAGCTTGTCGCGCTCGGTGCCCGAGACCCGCCGACCCTTGCCCAGCTCCGCCACAACTGCCTCCAGAAGCTCATCGGGCGCGTGCGACCGCGGTGTCCAGGAACGATCAACGGTACCCCGGGGCACGCCGGCACGGACCGGTCCCGGGGAAATCGGGTGCCCGCTCCACTCTCGCTCAGGCGAGCGAGACGAGGTCGGCGTAGTCGGGATTCCAGAGATCCTCGACGCCGTCGGGCAGCAGCAGGATCCGCTCCGGGTCGAGGGCGTCGACGGCGCCCTCGTCGTGCGTCACGAGCACGATCGCGCCCTCGTAGGAGCGCAGCGCCGCCAGGACCTCCTCGCGGGACGCGGGGTCGAGGTTGTTGGTCGGCTCGTCGAGCAGGAGCACGTTGGCAGCGGACACCACGAGGGTCGCGAGCGCGAGCCGGGTCTTCTCCCCGCCGGAGAGGGTGCCGGCAGCCTGGTTGACCGTGTCTCCGGAGAACATGAAGGAACCGAGCACCTTGCGCATCTCCGGCTCGAGCAGGCCGGGAGCGGCGCTGCGCATGTTCTCGAGCACGGTGCGCGAGGCGTCGAGCGTCTCGTGCTCCTGGGCGTAGTACCCGAGCCGTAGTCCGTGCCCCGGGAGGACCTCACCGGTGTCGGAGGCGTCGACACCGGCCAGGATGCGGAGCAGGGTCGTCTTCCCCGCGCCGTTGAGCCCGAGGATGACGACACGGCTGCCCTTGTCGATCGCGAGGTCGACGTCGGTGAAGATCTCGAGCGAGCCGTACGACTTGGACAGCTCCTGGGCCCGCAGCGGAGTCTTGCCGCACGACGCGGGCGTCGGGAACCGCAGCTTGGCGACCTTGTCGGAGGATCGGGTGGCCTCGAGCCCGCTGAGCAGGCGCTCGGCCCGGCGGGCCATGTTCTTCGCAGCGGTGGCCTTGCTGGCCGTGGCGCGCATTTTGTCCGCCTGCGACTTCAGCTGCGTCGCCTGCTTCTCGGCGTTGGACCGCTCGCGCTTGCGTCGACGCTCGTCGGTCTCACGCTGGGTGAGATAGGCCCGCCAGCCGACGTTGTAGATGTCGATCTCACAGCGGTTCGCGTCCAGGTGGAAGACCCGGTTGACGGTGGTCTCGAGCAGGTCGACGTCGTGGCTGATCACGATCAGCCCACCCTTGTGAGACTTCAGGAAGTCGCGAAGCCACACGATCGAGTCGGCGTCGAGGTGGTTCGTCGGCTCGTCGAGCAGCAACGTGTCGGCACCGCTGAACAGGATCCGGGCAAGCTCGACCCGGCGGCGCTGACCGCCCGAGAGCGTGCCGAGCGGCTGGTCGAGCACCCGCTCCGGCAGGCCGAGACTCGACGCGATCGCCGCGGCCTCGGACTCGGCGGCATAGCCTCCTTGGGAGAGGAAGTCAGCTTCGGCGTTGGAGTAGCGGCGCATCGCCTTGTCACGGGTGGCGTCGTCGGCGGACGCCATGCGCTGCTCGGCTGAGCGCATCCGGCGTACCGCCTCGTCGAGGCCCCGTGCGGCGAGGATGCGGTCGCGCGCGAGCTCGTCGAGGTCGACGTCGCGCGGGTCCTGCGGGAGGTAGCCGATCTGCCCGCCACGGGCCACCGTGCCCGCCGCCGGCTCACCCTCGCCGGCGAGCACCCGGCTCAATGTCGTCTTGCCTGCCCCGTTACGTCCGACGAGACCGACCTTGTCGCCAGGACCGATGCGGAAGCTCGCGCCCTCGAGCAGGAGGCGGGCGCCGGCGCGCAGCTCGATGCCCTGGGCGGAGATGGTCACAAGACCAGGAGTTTAGTCGCGCCCGCACGATGCTCCGACCAGGCTGCGGCACACCTCCCATGGGTGGAGTCCCCGGGTTGCGCCGTCAGAAGGGTGGTGGATCGTCGGGGGGCGGGTCGGGATCTGCCGGGACGCCGGCGTCGAGATCGGGTCCGTCGGGGACTCCGTCGACGGGATCGTGGAGGTAGGGCCTCGCGGGGATGTGCACGCGCTGGCCCCACGAGGTGATCCAGTCGCATGACCCGTCGGCTGCCGAGGCGGCGATACAAAGGTGCCCAGCGGTCTTGAGCTGGTGGTGACCGACGCAGAGACCGCCGGCGTTCGCTGTGTCCGAGCCTCCCTCGGGAAACGGGGTGACGTGGTCCATCTGCAGGCGGCGCACGTCGCGGACGGTGCAGCCCGGTGCGCGGCAGCCGCCGTCACGCGCGAGGACATAGGTTCGCAGCGGTGCCGGCAGGTAGGTCTGCGTGCCGTAGTCCAGGAGGTGGCCGGTGATGGGGTCGGTGACCATGCGCCGGAAGGCGGTGGCATAGCCCGCGAGCTCACGGCCGACCTCGGCCGGGACGGGCTGCCCGTCGAGCAGACAGTGCCGATCCACCTCACCGCGCAGGGTCTGCAGGTCGATGACGAGCTGGACCGCGACGTCGCCCGGCTGGGGTGCCCAGTCGATGTCCCCCGTCTCGGTCTGCGTCCCGAGGATTCGAGCAGCGAGAGCATCCGCGCGGCATGCGCCGATGAGCACCCCGGTTGCGTCGTCGATCGCCGCACCCAGCACGTCGGCGGCGGTCGAGGCCCACACGTCCTCGCCTCTGGCCTCGGCCGCATCAGCCGCCGTGCGGCGTTGCCCGCGCAGGGCAGCTGCATCGGTGTCCAACGTGGCCCTGATCGCCGCAATCGTGGAGGTGTCGTGGACCATGCCGAGGTAGGACATGCCGTCCTCCAGCTCACGGGTCCACACCGACCGCTGCGCGCGGGCGCGCACGTGCCGCGTGGCGGCGTCCGGGTCGAAGTCGGCGACGGCCTTGAGGACCTGGCGGACGAACTGGCCCGCCGTCATCCGTGCCGCCTTGGGAAGCAACACCCGCCCGATGGACGCCAGAGCACTGCGGTCGGTGACGGCGCGCGTGTTGTCGACCAGGACCCTGCAGTGCGCCTCGCTCACCCGACCCGCGGCCAGTGCCTCGAGGAAAGCCGGGAACTCCGTGGTGAGCACCCGAGATCGCTCGATCGACTTCCCTGCGACGTAGCGGGATGAGCGCGTCGCGACCGCGAGCTCGTGCTCGACGCGCAGCTCGACCATGAGCTCCTCGGAAGACTGCGCCCCGGCGAGCGCCACGCGAGCCCGCGCCTTGAGTGCTGCGGTGAAGGCATCGACCCGTTCGGCGATCGCGAGATAGGTCAGCACCGCGTGCGGATCGTCGAGCCCCAGCGGATCGATCGAGTCCAGCAGCATCAGATCCGATGCGCATGGCACGGGCGTACGCGACTCGAGCCACTCCGCATCCGTCACCGTCTCGACGTCCGGCACCGGCAGACCGACACCCCCGGTCTCGTCCTCGAGCCGCGCCAGCACGACCAGCTCGTGAGCCAGTGCGACCTCCTCCGCCGACGGCTCCGGGCCCCAGGGAACCGAGTCCCAGGCGTCGAAGTCGGGTGTCGAAGTCATGTGGGCGATAATACGACACACGTCCGACAGCGGCCGAGCGTCGCACCCAGAGCGAACACCGCTCGCAGCCAGCCGACCCCGAAGCACCACGAGCCGACGATGCCAAGCCGCCCCCCAGGGGGCTGCGCCGACACCGTCGCAGAGCGTCGCGCTTGGAGCGGCAGAAAGCTAGAGGTTGAACCCCAGCGCGCGGAGCATCTCTCGACCGTCGTCGGTGATCTTGTCCGGGCCCCACGGCGGCATCCAGACCCAGTTGATCCGGTAGTCGGCCACGACCCCGTCCATGGCCGCACGGGTCTGGTCCTCGATCACGTCGGTGAGCGGGCACGCTGCCGAGGTGAGAGTGAGGTCGATGGTCGCGATGTTGGAGTCGTCGACCTGGACGCCGTAGACGAGGCCGAGGTCGACGACGTTGATGCCGAGCTCGGGATCGACGACGTCCTTCAACGCCTCGAGGACATCGTCGTCGGAGGTCACGCCGCCGCCTCCCGCAATCGGTGCGCTGGTCTGGGTCATGTCGCTACCTCCGGTGTCTCGCGCGCGACGGCCTGAACGACCGCGTCCTTCCATGCCATCCATCCCAGCAGCGCGCACTTCACGCGAGCCGGGTACTTCGCCACTCCTGCGAACGCCACGGCGTCCCCGAGCACGTCCTCGTCCGGCTCGATCTTCCCGCGGCCCTGCATCAGCGCCAGGAACGCCTCCGTCGTACCGAGCCCGGTGCCGATGGTCTGACCGACGAGCTGCTCGAAGAGCACACTGACCGACGCTTGGGAGATCGAGCAGCCCTGACCGTCGTACGACACGTCGCTCACCACGTCACCGTCGAGCGCGACGCGCACCGTGAGCTCGTCGCCGCACGTCGGGTTGACGTGGTGCGCCTCGGCCGCGAACGGTTCACGCAGTCCACGACCGCGCGGGTGCTTGTAGTGGTCGAGGATGATCTCCTGGTAGAGCGACTCGAGATCCATCAGACCACCCCGAAGAATCGCTGCGCATGACGCACCGCGTCGACCAGGTCGTCGATGTCGCGAGTGCCGTTGTAGACGTAGAACGACGCGCGGGTCGTGGCCGCGATCCCGAAGCGACGGTGCAGCGGCCAAGCGCAGTGGTGACCCACCCGCACCTCGACACCGCGGTCGTCGAGGACCTGCCCGACATCGTGCGCGTGGACACCGTCGAGCACGAACGACACTGCCGACCCACGGGACTCGGTGTCGGTCGGGCCGACGACAGTGAGCCCGGTGACCTCCGAGAGTGCATCGAGCGCGTACGCCGTGAGCGCGTGCTCGTGGGCGGCCACGGCGGCCAGACCCGACACGAGACCGTCGGCGCTCGTGAGGGCCTGCAGGTAGTCGACGGCCGCACCCAGCCCGACGGCCTGCGCAGCCATCGGCACCCCCGCCTCGAACCGCTGCGGCGGCGGGGCGAACGTCGAGCCCTCCATCCGCACGACCTCGATCATCGACCCACCCGCGAGGAACGGTGGCATCGACTCGAGCAGGTCGTAGCGCCCCCAGAGGACTCCGATGCCCAACGGGCCGAGCATCTTGTGCCCGCTGAAAGCGACGTAGTCGACACCGAGGTCGCCGACGTCGACGGGCATGTGCGGCACCGACTGGCACGCGTCGAGAACCACGACCGCACCGACGGCGTGCGCCGCGTCAGCGACCCGGCGTACGGGGGTGATGGTGCCGAGCACGTTGCTCTGGTGGGTCAGGGCGACCACGCGGGTGCGCTCCCCCAGCACCGCGTCGAGCCCGTGCACCGGGTGGTCGAGGTCGAGCCGGCCACCGTCGTCGACGCCGATCCAGCGCAGGACGGCGCCGGTCTTGTCGGCGAGCTCCTGCCACGGCACGAGGTTGGCGTGGTGCTCCATCTCGGTCACGACGATCTCGTCACCGGGGGCGAGCACGAACCGCTCGGCACCGTCGGGCAGCGGCCGTCCGTGCTGAGCCTTGGCGGTGGCGTTGGCGAAGGAGTAGGAGACGAGGTTGAGCGCCTCGGTCGCGTTCTTCGTGAACACCAGCTCGCGCGCTTCGGCGCCGAGCAGGTCGGCGATCTTCTGCCGAGCCTCCTCGTAGGCGTCGGTGGCCTCTTCAGCGAGCAGGTGCGCGCCGCGGTGCACGGCGGCGTTGTGCTGGGTGTAGAAGGACCGCTCCGCATCGAGCACGGCGTAGGGCTTCTGCGAGGTCGCACCCGAGTCGAGGTAGACCAACCGGTGACCGCCGCGCACGGTGCGCGAGAGGATCGGGAAGTCGGCCGCGACCCGCTCGACGTCGAGGAGCCCGGCCACCGGAGCGTGCACGGCGGTCATGCGGAGGCGCCCGCCTCGGCCGCCGCCGCCTTGATGTAACGGTCGTAGCCCTCGGCCTCGAGCGCGTCGGCAAGCTCCGCGCCGCCCTCGGCGACGATGCGACCGTCGACGAAGACGTGGACGAAGTCGGGCTTGATGTAACGCAGGATGCGCGTGTAGTGGGTGATCAGCAGGGTGCCGACGGTGCCGCTGGAGGCGACCCTGTTGACGCCCTCCGAGACCACCTTGAGCGCGTCGACGTCGAGGCCCGAGTCGGTCTCGTCGAGAACGGCGATCTTCGGCTGGAGCAGCTCCATCTGGAGGATCTCGTGGCGCTTCTTCTCACCGCCGGAGAAGCCCTCGTTGACGTTGCGCTCGGCGAACGTCGAGTCGATGGAGAGGCCCTCCATCGCGGTCTTCATCTCCTTGACCCAGGTGCGCAGCTTCGGCGCCTCCCCGCGGACGGCGGTGACCGACGTGCGCAGGAAGTTCGACATCGAGACACCGGGGACCTCGACGGGATACTGCATCGCCAGGAAGATGCCGGCGCGAGCCCGCTCGTCGACGGTCATCGCGAGGACGTCGACGCCGTCGAGGGTGACGGTGCCCTGGGTGATCGTGTACTTGGGGTGACCCGCGATCGAGTAGGCGAGGGTCGACTTGCCGGACCCGTTGGGACCCATGATCGCGTGGGTCTCACCTGCGCGGACCGTGAGGTCGACGCCGCTGAGGATCTCGCGGGGTCCGCCGTCGGACTCGACGGTGACGTGGAGGTCGCGGATCTCGAGGGTTGCCATGTAACAGGTGCTCCTTCAGCGTGCTGCGGCGTTGACGGTGATGTCGACCAGAACAACGGCGTCATCGCCGTCTCCTTCGACCTGCACCGCATAGACGGGGACGGGGACGGTGGCCGGCGGACCGGAGGGCTGGCCCGTTCGGAGGTCGAAGCGCGAGCCGTGCAACCAGCACTCGATGGTGCAGCCGTCGACCTCGCCTTCCGAGAGGGCGACATCGGCGTGCGAGCAGATGTCACGGATCGCGTGCAGGCCGCCGTCGGAGTCGCGGACGACCGCGACCGGAGTGCCGTCGACGATGACGCCGAGCGACCCGGCGACGGGGACGTCGGCGAGCTTGCAGACAGCGACGGCGCTCACTCCGTGTCCTCCTCGTCGACCGTGGTGCGCTCGCTCGCCTCGAACCCGAGCTCGGTGTCGAGGCGGTCCGCCAGGAGTGACTGCCACGCGGGCAGACCCACCCGGGAGATCACCTCGGCGAAGAAGCCGCGCACCACGAGCCGGGTAGCGACGTCGGCCGGGATCCCACGGGACTGCAGGTAGAACAGCTGCTCGTCGTCGAAACGCCCCGTCGCGCTGGCGTGGCCGGCCCCGACGATCTCGCCCGTCTCGATCTCGAGGTTGGGCACGGAGTCGGCGCGGGTCGCCTGCGAGAGCAGGAGGTTGCGGTTGAGCTCATAGGTCTCGGTGCCCACGGCTGCGGCCCGGATCAGGACGTCGCCGATCCAGACGCTGCGAGCGACTCCGGCCTCACCCAGGGCGGGATCACCGGAGAGTGCGCCCTTGTACATCACGTTGCTGCGGCAGTGCGGCACGGCGTGGTCGACGAGCATCCGGTGCTCGAGGTGCTGCCCGGCCTTGGCGAAGAAGATGCCGAGCAGCTCGGCATCGCCCCCGGGACCGGCGTACTCCACGGTCTCGAGCACCCGCACAGCAGACCCGCCCAGGCTCGCCTGGAACGAGCGCAGGGTCGCGTCACGGCCGAGCCGCGCGGACACGTGCGCGGCATGCACCGCGTCGGATTCCCACATCTGCAGATGGACGAGTCGCAGGGTTGCACCGTCGCCGACGATCACCGAGAGGTGCTCGCCGTACTGCGCAGAGCCGGTGTGCTCGATCACGACGGTCGCCTGGGCGAACGGCCGGACATCGAGGACGAGGTGGCCCCACGCAACCGCATCGGCGTCCTCGCCGTGCAGGCGGAGGACGACCGGGTCGGACGACGCCGTCTCCGGGATCGTGACGCGGACGGCGACCTCGGCACGGGCGACCGCGAGTGCGGAGAGGCGATCGACGGGGAGCGGCAGGGCCAGCAGTGCCGGGTCGTCGGCTGCGAGCTCCTCGATGACGACGCCATCGGGCATCGCCGAGGACACCGTCAGGCTCGCGCCCGAGGACGTGCCGTCGAGGAGTCGAGCGAACCTGCGGAGCGGGGTGAATCGCCATTCCTCCTCGCGCCCGGTCGGCACCGGGAAGTCGGCGGGGTCGCGGGAGAGCACCCGTGGGGCGTGGTCCGTTGCGGGCGCGGTGACGGACACCGAACGCTCACGGATGCCGGAGGACGTGACTGTGCTGGCGGACACTCAGCCCACCGCTCCTTCCATCTGCAGCTCGATGAGCCGGTTGAGCTCGAGCGCGTACTCCATCGGCAGCTCGCGAGCGATGGGCTCCACGAAGCCGCGGACGATCATCGCCATCGCCTCGTCCTCGGTCATGCCGCGGGACATGAGGTAGAAGAGCTGGTCGGCGCTGATCTTCGACACCGTGGCCTCGTGGCCCATGGAGGCGTCGTCGGTGCGGACGTCGACGTAGGGGTAGGTGTCCGAGCGGCTGATGTCGTCGACCAGGAGGGCATCGCACTTCACGGTGCTCTTGGAGCCGTGGGCGTCCTCGCTGATCTGGATCAGGCCGCGGTAGGACGTGCGACCGCCACCGCGGGCGACGGACTTCGACACGATCGACGAGGAGGTGTTGGGTGCGGCATGGACCATCTTGGCGCCCGCATCCTGGTGCTGGCCCTCGCCGGCGAACGCGATCGAGAGCGTCTCCCCCTTGGCGTGCTCCCCGACCAGCCACACCGCGGGGTACTTCATCGTGACCTTCGAGCCGATGTTGCCGTCGACCCACTCCATCGTGGCTCCGGCCTGGGCGACGGCACGCTTGGTCACCAGGTTGTAGACGTTGTTGGACCAGTTCTGGATCGTCGTGTAGCGGCAGCGTCCGCCCTTGCGCACGATGATCTCGACGACCGCGGAGTGCAGCGAGTCGCTGGAGTAGATCGGTGCCGTGCAGCCTTCGACGTAGTGCACGTAGGCGTCCTCGTCGACGATGATCAGGGTGCGCTCGAACTGACCCATGTTCTCCGTGTTGATCCGGAAGTACGCCTGGAGCGGGATGTCGACGTGGACGCCCTTGGGCACGTAGATGAACGAGCCGCCGGACCACACCGCGGTGTTGAGCGCGGAGAACTTGTTGTCACCGCTGGGGATGATGGTCCCGAAGTACTCCTTGAAGACGTCCTCGTGCTCGCGGAGCGCCGTGTCGGTGTCGAGGAAGATGACGCCCTGCTCCTCGAGGTCCTCGCGGATCTTGTGGTAGACGACCTCGGACTCGTACTGCGCGGCCACACCGGACACGAGTCGCTGCTTCTCGGCCTCTGGGATGCCCAGCCGGTCGTAGGTGTTCTTGATGTCGTCGGGGAGGTCGTCCCACGTCGCGGCCTGCTTCTCGGTGGACCGGACGAAATACTTGATGTTGTCGAAGTCGATGCCGCCGAGGTCGGAGCCCCAGGCAGGCATGGGCTTCTTCATGAACAGCCGCAGCGCCTTGAGGCGGGTCTCCAGCATCCACTCGGGTTCGTTCTTCTTCGCACTGATGTCGCGGACGACATCCTCGTTGATGCCGCGTCGCGCGTTGGCGCCGGCAACGTCCTTGTCGGCCCAGCCGAAGTCGTAGCGACCCAGGCCTTCGAGCTCGTCGTGGATCTCGGTCGTCATGACATGACCTCCGTGGCGGTGCGGGGCGGGGCGGACGAGGTGGAGCCGGGGCGGGGCACGAGCGTGGTGCAGATCCCGTCGCCGTGCGCGAGCATGGCGAGGCGGGTGACGTGGGTGCCGAGCAGGCGGCCGAACGCCTCGCTCTCGGCGTCGCAGAGTGCCGGGAACTCCGTCGCCACGTGGGCGACCGGGCAGTGGTGCTGGCAGATCTGGACCGCGTTGCCCGTCCCGTTGTCCACCAGCGAGGCGGCGTAGCCGTCGCGACTGAGCGCATCGACGAGGGCCTGGGTCCGCTGGTCGGGCGGGACGTCGGCGACCGAGGCGGTGTAGCGCCGCTCGAGCTCGGCGACGCGGTGCCGGGCGAAGGCGCTGTCAGCGTCGGGGCCGCCGGACTCCTCGAGGAAGCGCAGCGCCCCCACGGCGATGTCGTCGTACGCCGACTCGAAGGCGTCGCGCCCGGTGTCGGTCAGGCTGTAGACGCGGGCGGGACGGCCGCGGCCGCGAACGAGCGCGCGCCCTGCTGCGGGGCCGTACGGCGCCTTCTCGCCCGACTCTGCCTGCCCGGCGTCGACCAGGCTGTCGAGGTGACGACGGACGGCAGTGGTGGTGAGCCCGAGCCGCTCGGCGAGGGCGGCGGCGGTCTGCGGGCCGCCCTCGAGCAGCGCGCGGGCGACGCGCGATGACGCCACCGTGCGGACCGCGGACGATTTCACAACCTCATTGTTGCCTAATTGCGCAGGGAGCGCGAACCCGGCACGGGTCCACCGCTCGGGCCGACCCCTGGACCCCTCCCTAGACTCGCCGGGTGATCCCCTCCCCCACCGCGCCTCCCGCCGTGGTGGTCGAGCAGCTGGTGGTGTCCTACGGCCGGGCCCGGGCCGTTGACGGGCTGTCCTTCGAGGTGCCGGCGGGGTCGATCACTGCGGTCCTGGGGCCCAACGGAGCCGGCAAGACCACCACGATCGACGTGTGCGAGGGCTACCGCTCCCCCGACTCCGGGACGGTGCGGGTCTGGGGCCTTGACCCGGTGGCCGACGGTGCTCGGCTGCGACCGCGGGTCGGAGTGATGCTCCAGGAGGGCGGGATCTACTCCTCGGTCCGAGCGTTGCCGATGCTGCGGCACCTCGCGTCGTTCTACGCCAACCCCCTCGATGTCGACGACCTGGCGGCTCGGCTCGGGCTCGGGTCGGTGCGGGCGACCTACCGACGGATGTCAGGAGGGGAGAAGCAGCGGCTCGCCCTGGCCTGCGCCGTGGTGGGTCGGCCCGACCTGGTCGTGCTGGACGAACCGAGCGCGGGCATGGACCCACAGACGCGGCTCGCTGCGTGGGACCTCGTGGAGCAGCTGCGCAGCGACGGGGTGACCGTGGTGCTGACCACCCACCTCATGGACGAGGCCGAGCGGCTCGCGGACCGGGTGGTCATCGTCGACCACGGTCGGGCCGTGGCCTCGGGCACGCTCGACGAGCTCACCGCAGGAGACCCGGTCCTGTCCTTCCGCGCCGACGCCGGCCTCGCGCTCGACCCGCTGCGGACCGCGCTGCCCGCCGGATGCACCGTGACCGAGACCCCGCCCGGCACCTACCGGGTCGAGGGACCGATCGGTCCCCAGGTGCTCGCAGCGGTGAGCACCTGGTGTGCCAACCACGGGATGCTGCCGCGCGAGCTCGCGTCGGGACGCCGAAGCCTCGAGGACGTCTTCCTCGATCTGACCGGACGCGAGCTGCGCCGATGAGCGGCTCGAGCCTCCCCGGCGGTCTGTCACCGAGCCCGGGTGCCGCCCCACGTCGTCGGATCGTGGCCGCGCAGACCCGCTTCGAGGTCAGATCGACGCTCCGCAACGGCGAACAGCTTCTGCTCACGCTCGTGATCCCCGTGGTGGCACTCGTCGGGCTGTCGCGGCTGCCACCCGACGTCGTCGGGGGCGATCCGGCCGTGGACGCCGTGACGCCGGGAATCCTCGCGCTGGCAGTCCTGTCGACCGCGTTCACCGGGCAGGCGATCGCGACCGGTTTCGAGCGGCGGTACGGCGTCCTCACGCTCCTCGGCTCGACCCCGTTGGGCCGTGGCGGACTCCTCCTGTCGAAGACCTTGGGGGTACTCGCCGTCGAGCTGGCGCAGGTCGTGATCCTCGCGGCGACGGCGTACGCCCTGGGCTGGACCCCCGCTGGGTCGCTGGTGGCCGCGGCCGCACTGCTGGTGCTCGGGACTGCGGCGTTCTCCGCCCTGGGGCTGCTCCTCGCCGGGACCCTGCGTGCCGAGGCGACGCTGGCGGTCGCGAACGGCAGCTATCTGCTCCTCCTTCTCGCCGGTGGCGTCGTGCTCGGGACCGACCGGCTCCCCGACCTGCTCGCGGACGTGGTGGTCCTGCTCCCGCCCGCAGCACTCGGCGAAGGGCTCCGAGACGTCCTGCTCGTCGGGTCAGGATTCCCGTGGGGTCACGCGAGCGTGCTCGCCGGGTGGGCGGTCGTCGGGGGTCTCGCCGTGCGTCGCCTGTTCCGCTGGCGATGATCGGCGTCGCTACACATCCGACCGCCACGACCTGCATCCACACCGGCCCACGACGCCGATGACAGTGTGGGAGCGCGACGCCCACCGGTGGCGCGTCCGTGCACCGCGCGAGACGCTCGAGCCATGGCAGACGAGGAGAAGACCGTGACCCCCGCCCTGGCCCTTGCTCCCCAGCCGGTGGCCGAGCGGATCCTCCCCCGGCAGCGGTCCGCCGCCGACCCGGAGGTGGCGGAGCTCGGTCGGCGGTTCGCCACGGGCGACCCTGAGGCTCTCCCGGAGGCCTACCGCCGCTGGTCCGGACTCGTCCACACGATGGCGCTGCGGTCGACCGGGAACGCCGAGGACGCCGCCGACATCACCCAGCAGGTCTTCGTGTCGGCCTGGCGCGGACAGTCGGGCTTCGACCCCTCCGCGGGGACGCTCCCGGGCTGGCTCGTCACGATCACCAAGCGGCGCATCGCCGACCGCTGGGAGGTCCGCACCCGCGAGCGCAAAGCGATGTCCGCCGCTGAGCTGGCCTCTCCGCGCGAGCCGACCGTCATCGGTCCCGAGAGCGGTGTGGCCGATCGGGTGCTGCTCGCCGACGAGCTCTCCCGTCTCGGCGAGCCGCAGCGACGCATCATGGAGCTCGCGTTCTTCCAGGACCTCACTCACGCGCAGATCTCGAGCGTGCTCTCCATCCCGCTCGGCACGGTCAAGAGCCACATCCGCAGGTCGCTCGAGCGGCTCCGTACCCGACTGGAGGTTGACGGTGTCTCGGCCTGAGAACGACCACCTGGACCCGGAGATGATCTCGCTGGTCGCTCTCGGCGAGCGTCCCGGCACCCCCGAGCAGAACGCCACTGCCGACCGGCATCTCGCCGAGTGTGGTCCGTGCCGCTCCGAGGTGGACCAGCTCGGTGCGATCGCCCGCACAGCCCGCCGCACCCAGGGCGACGGCGCGCTGGTGCCACCGCCGGAGTCCGTGTGGACCGGTATCGAGCGCGAGCTCGCCCTCGACGCGACGACCGGCCGGATGACCGAGCTCGACGTCCGCCGCCGCCGGTCCGCCTGGCTCACCGGGGCGGCTGCCGCGTGCGCCGGTGCCCTCCTCGGCGGTGGAGCGGTGTACGCCGCCACCTCCGCACAGCGCAGCACCGCGCCGACGACGGTCGTGGCAGCGACGACGCTCGAGCCGCACGCAGGCTCGAGCGCGCCGGGC
>JANMMN010000115.1:0-10742 GCA_031373405.1 Actinomycetes bacterium | reverse complement strand
GCCGAACCCGACGAGGATGATCCCCACGATGATCCAGGGCGCTGCCACCATGACCATGCTCTCTGACGCCAGGCCGGCGGCGAAGGCGCGGTTCTGCCAGAGCAGGAACAGTGCGTAGAGCATGCCGGCCGCGCCGAGGATCGGGCAGACGAGGGTCGTGATCGCGTTGCCGGTGTGGGTCTTCTTGACCCAGAAGTAGGACACGACGGCAACCGAGGTGACCGTCTGGACGATGAGGATCATCGCCGTCCCGATCAGGGCGAGGATGCCGTAGATATTGACGTAGGGCACCAGCGCCGGGGTGTCGACCGGACCCGCGTCGCCCGCCACGTAGACGTTGGTGAAGAAGGTGAACGCCAGGATGAGGACCACGGTGATGGCGCTCTGGGTGAGCGACGCGATCGCCGGCGACCCGTGCTTGACGTTCACCCGGCCCAGGCTGTCGCGGATGCCAGGCCACGCTGCCTCGCGCCCCATCGCATAGATGTAGCGCGCTGCCGCGTTGTGGAAGGCCATCGCGCAGGCGAACGAACCGACCACGAGGAGGATCTTGTAGAGGCCGAGCGGGAGCGTGCCCAGGTTGGACTGGACGAGGGTCTGCCACAGGTCGACCGGCGCAGCGCTCGCCGAGAGCTCCACGGCCCTCGCGTTGCCCTGGCCTGCGACGACCATCCACGACATGAAGGTGTAGAACAGGCCAAGGCCGATGACCGCGATGATGGTGGCCCGCGGCACGATCTTCTTGGGCTCCTTCGACTCCTCGCCGTAGACCGCTGTGGTCTCGTAGCCGATCCACGACCAGAAGGCGAAGAAGATGCCCACTGCTGCCGTTCCGGCAACGACGCCGGTGCCGAATGCATTCGCCGGCAGGTCAGTGAACGCGCCGCTGATGTTGAAGGGGTTGCCGGCGTTGAGGCCGTCGGGTCCGCCCTTGATGAGCACCGAGACGCCCAGGGCTCCGAGCAGCAGGACCTCGCAGACGAGGGTGATGCTCAGGAAGCTGGCGGCGAGAGTGATCGAGTAGTAGGTGAGCGCAGCGATGATGGCGATGCCCACGAGTGCGATCGGAAGCCAGTTGATGGTGATGCCGAGGGAGCTCGAGAGCGCGTCGGAGGCGAAATAGGCGAACCCGCCGATGAGGGACGCCTCGAAGACGATGTAGGCGACCGCGGCGAGAAGGCCGGACGCCATCCCCCATACCTGGCCCAGGCCTTGGGAGATGAACCCGTAGAAGGCGCCGGTCGTGGTGATGTAGCGGGCCATCGCGATGAAGCCGATGGTGAAGATCGTGAGCACGATCGTGGCGAAGAGGAATCCGGCGGAGACGCCGGTGCCGTTGCCGTAGCCGATGGCGATGGGCACGTTGAAGCTCATCGCGGTGATCGGCGCCGCGTTGGCGACCGCCATGAACAGCACTCCGACGAGGCCGACGGCCCCGGCCTTGAGCCGAGCCTCGTCCCTCGGATTGACGTGGTGGTCCCCTGGAAGTGCGACGGGGCTGCCGTCGGGCAGCCGTTCCGTGGTCATCGACAGGCCTTCCTTTCACGGGCGTCAGTTCAAGGGCGCGACTTGCGGACCTCGGTGCGTGCCGGCGTGACTGAGGTCACACGGTGAGCGGAGTATGGATCCCCGGGCGTACCGAATCAAGCGAAACGCCCAACCGATTACCTGGTCGGGACACGGATCGGTGCGTGGCGGCGGCCGGGGTGCGCCCCGAACCAGGGGTGGATCACCAGCGGTGTGCTCTCCCCCGCGAGACACTCGTCTTTCTGGTCTTGTATTGGTCTGGTCTTTCGGTATGGTGGAGCTCCCCCGGTGTTGACCAGGTCCGAACGAGACGGAGGCGCCCGTGTCCGAGCCCGAGGCAGCCCTCGACTACGGATTCTTCTCCTTCGCCTCCAAGGCCGAGGTGCTGGCCAAGTCGAAGGAGTTCTGGAACCCGGACAAGACGACCTTCTGGTCGGAGTCCGGTGTGCCGCTGGTCATCGACCGCCGCGAGGACTACTTCATCTATGACGTCTCCGGCACCCGGCTCATCGACGTGCACCTCAACGGTGGCACCTACAACCTCGGGCACCGCAACCCCGAGGTCGTGCAGGCGATCACGGTGGCGATGCAGCACTTCGACATCGGCAACCACCACTTTCCGTCGCTGGCGCGCACGGCGCTCGCCGAGGCGCTCATCGCCTCCGCACCACCAGGCCTCTCGAAGGTGATCTACGGCTCGGGAGGTGGGGAGGCCATCGACATCGCCATCAAGACCGCGCGGCACACCACCCAGAAGCGCAAGATCGTGTCGATCGTGAAGGCCTACCACGGGCATACCGGCCTCGCGGTCGGCACGGGCGACGACCGCTTCTCCAAGCTCTTCCTGTCCGACCAGCCCGAGGACTTCCCGCACGTCCCGTTCAACGACCTCGAGGCGATGGAGGATGCGCTGCGCGGGCGTGACGTCGCCGCAGTGCTCATGGAGACGATCCCCGCCACCTTCGGCTTCCCGCTCCCCGAGCCGGGCTACCTCGAAGCGGTGAAGTCCCTGTGCGAGAAGTACGACGCGCTCTACATCGCCGACGAGGTGCAGACCGGGATGATGCGCACCGGTGAGCTCTGGGGCATCACCAAGCACGGCATCGCGCCCGACATCCTGGTCTCGGGCAAGGGCATCTCCGGTGGGATGTACCCCATCGCCGCGGTCCTGGTGAGCGAGCGCTGCGCGGGCTGGCTGCGCGAGGACGGGTTCGGTCACATCTCCACGTTCGGTGGTGCCGAGCTCGGCTGCATCGCGGCGCTGAAGGCTCTCGAGATCTGCAGCCGCGCGGAGACCCGCTCGATGGTGCACTACATCAGCGACTTCGTCGGACGTGGGCTTCGCGAGATCCAGGCGACCTACCCGGACTGGTTCATCGGCATCCGCCAGAACGGTGTCGTCATGGGTCTGGAGTTCGCCCACCCGCAGGGCGCGAAGTTCGTGATGAAGCGCCTCTACGAGAACGGTGTCTGGGCGATCTTCTCGACCCTGGATCCTCGTGTGCTGCAGTTCAAGCCGGGGATCCTGCTCAAGCGGGAGGTGGCCGAGGAGCTCCTCGGCCGCGTCGAGGTCGGCATCGCCATGGCTCGCAACGACCTGCTCGCCGGCGCGAGGGGGCGTCCATGAGCGACACGATGTTCGAGCTCCCGCTCGAGCCGGCCGGGGTACCGCGCGGCCGAGCCATGATCGAGCGCGCCGACTGGGCTGCGCGCGCGTTCGCGACGTACGACGCTGCGACCGTCCAGCGGATCGTCGATGCCGCCGCTGCCGCAGGGGCGTCGCGCGCGCAGGAGCTCGCCGAGTGGGCGGTGCGCGAGACCGGCTTCGGTGTCGTACGCCACAAGCTCGTCAAGAACCTGGCGTGCTCCACAGGCATCGCGGCTGCATACCGGGCCGCAGACTTCGTCGACCCTGTGGTCGACGCCGCTGCCAAGATCGTGTCGGTGCCGAGACCCGCAGGGGTCGTGCTCGCGCTCACGCCGTCGACGAACCCCGTGGCAACGGTCTACTTCAAGATCCTGCTGGCGCTGCTGACGCGCAACGCGATCGTGATCAGCCCGCACCCCCTGGCCAAGACCGTGTGCGCCGAGGCGGCCCGCACGATGGCCGAGGCCGCCGTGGCGGCCGGGGCCCCGGACGGCTGCATCCAGGTCGTCGACGAGCCGTCGATCCCGCTGGTCAACGCACTCATGACCGACCCGCGCACCTCCGTGATCGTCGCCACCGGCGGGTCGCCGATGGTGCGCGCGGCCTACCGCAGCGGCAACCCCGCGATCGGCGTGGGGCCAGGCAACGTGCCGGTGCTCGTCGACGCGAGCGCCGACCTGGCCGCCGCTGCCGGGCGCATCGTCGAGAGCAAGTCCTTCGACAACTCGATCCTGTGCACCAACGAGAGCGTGCTGATCGTGGTGGACGCGGTCGCCGACCGGCTGCTCGACCACATGAGGCGGGCCGGTGCGCACCTGCTCGTGGACACCGACCGCGACAGGGTGCGCGACCTCGTGTTCCCTGGTGGTCAGGTCGACACCGCGTGGATCGGCAAGGACGCCACCGCGATCGCCTCGGCCGCGGGGGTGCGGGTGCCGTCGAGCACGACCGTGCTGCTCGCGCCCTTCGACCTCGTCGTGCCCGAGGAGGCGCTCGCGCACGAGAAGCTCTTCCCCGTCCTCGGTGTCGTCCGCGTCGCCACGGCCGCGCGCGGGATCGACGCCGCGAAGGCTGTGCTCCGCGTCACGGGCGAAGGCCACTCGGCCGCCATCCACAGCACGGATGCCCCCACGATCATGGAGTTCTCGGCCGCCGTGCGCGTGCTGCGCGTATCCGTCAACGTGGGCAGCAGCCTGGGCGCCTCCGGGCTCTCGACCAACCTCGCGCCGTCGATGACCATCGGCACCGGCTTCTTCGGCCGCTCGGCGGTGGGGGAGAACCTCGAGCCCCGGCACCTGGTCAACTGGACGCGCATCGCCTACGGCTCCGACGCGTCGGTCCCGATGGCGGACTTCGGCGGGCTGGCACCGTGGAGGGCCCCCGAGGGGGTCGTCCCTTCCTACCCCCGTGCGTCCAACGACGACGGCAGCGGCAGCACCAGCACTGCCGTCACCGAACGGCCCGACCTCGTCGGCACGACCCCGGCGAGCACCGAGCTCCGCGAGGAGATCCGTCGCCTCATCATCGACGAGCTCAACGCGATCGTGCGGGGCTGAACCGTGGCGGAGCTCCGTTCCTTCATCTTCCTCGACCGGCTGCAGCCGCAGACCATGTGCTACCTGGGTTCCACGGTCAAGGGCGCGCTGCCCCGCGCCGATGTCGCCGCGCAGATCATCGAGGTCGCCCCGGGTCTCGACATCGAGCCGCTCACCGATGTCGCGCTGAAGTACGCCGAGGTGCAGGCCGGGATCCTCGTGGTGGAGAGGCAGTTCGGCTACCTCGAGATCCACGGGCCCACCGGCCAGGTCAAGGCTGCGGGGGAGGCTGTCCTCGAGGCTCTCGGCGCCGACCCCGCCGCGGCTATCAAGCCGCAGGTGCTGGCGTCGCGCATCGTCACGATGCTCGACCGGCAGCACGCGTTCCTCATCAACCGCAACAAGATGGGGTCGATGGCATTGCCCGGGGAGTCGTTGTTCGTCCTGGAGATGGCCCCCGCCTCGTACGCGATCCTGGCGACCAACGAGGCGGAGAAGGCTGCTGCGATCAAGGTCGTCGACTTCCGGATGATCGGCGCGACCGGTCGCGTCTACCTCACTGGCAGGGAGGCCGACGTACGCCAGGCTGCCGACGCCGCCGAGGCCGCGCTCGAGGCGGTCCGATGAGCCTGGCGCCCGACGAGTCCGAGCTCCTGCGCCAGCTGGTGCGCCAGGTGCTGAGCGAGGTCCTCCCGCAGACCATGTCGGCCGCGGCCGCGTCAGCACCGGCCCAGGCGTCTGTCGCGTCGACGAGCGAGGTCGTGCAGGTCGCGTCGGACGCCGACCTGCAGATGTTCGTGCGGCGGATCGCCGCCGCGAGCGCCTCCGAGCGCGCCGCCATCACCTCGGGTGCGACGACCTTCCGGCTCGCCCCACCTGAGTCGGGCTCCCCGGGTCCGGCCGGTCGGGGTGGCGACGTCGTGCGGATCGAGACCGGCGCGGTGACCGAGCGGCACGTGCGTGACGCTGCGAGCACGGGCTCGTCCATCCACCTCGGCCGCAAGGCCGTCCTGACCCCGCTGGCACGCGATCGCGCGCGAGCGAACGGCGTCGAGATCACGAAGGAGCAGTGATGCTGCGCGCACGGGTGATAGGCAATGTGTGGTCCAGCCGACGGCTGGACGAGGTCCCTTCGGGGGCATTCCTCGAGGTGGAGGTCGACGGAGGCAGCCGCCTCGTTGCCTTCGACGTCCTCGGCACCGGTATCGGAGAGTCGGTCCTGGTCGCCACCGGATCGGTCGCCTCGGCGTGGTTCAAGGATCACACCGCCCCACCGATCGACGCACTCATCATCGGCTCGATCGACGAGACCGCGGGTCCTTGACCCGTCGGTTCCCACCAGACCACAGCACGCCGCAACGTCCACGGCCCCCGTGGCGATTAAGAAGGAGTGAGTAAATGTCGAACAACGCGATCGGTCTCATCGAGACCAAGGGCTACGTCGCCGCGCTCGCCGCCGCAGACGCGATGGTCAAGGCCGCCAACGTCGTCATCGTCAGCAAGGACACGGTCGGTGACGGCCTCGTGGCGATCACGGTCGTCGGTGACGTCGGGGCGGTCAAGGCCGCGACGGAGGCAGGTGCCGAGACGGCTGGAGCCGTCGGCGAGCTGGTGTCGGTCCATGTCATCCCACGCCCGCACTCCGAGCTCGCCAAGCACTTCACCGTCTCGGGTGAGGCGTCGGCGTGACCTCGGTCCCGTTCGCGGGACCGGAGCTGCGCGTCTACCTGCTCGTCGAGGACCTGCAGCCGCAGTTCGCGGCATACCTCGGGACGCCGACCCGGGCGCGCGGCTATCCGCCGTACGCCGGGCAGCACGCGCTCATCGTCGAGGTCGCGCCCGGCCTCGCGATCGAGCGTGTGACGCACCAGGCGCTCACGTCGGTTCCCGACATCGAACCGGGTATCCTGTTCGTGGAGAGGCAGTTCGGCGTCCTCGAGGTGCATTCGGAGTCGTTGGACGATGTGACGCGCGCCGGCGAGGCGATCCTCACCGGTCTCGACGCGCAAGCCTCGGACCAGCTCGCACCGCGCGTGCTCTACCACGACGTCATCGAGGACGTCACCGACCAGCATGCGGTCATCATCAACCGCAACAGGCAGGCGTCGATGCTGCTGCCCGGGCAGGCGCTCCTCGTCTACGAGATGACACCGGCGCTGTTCGCGGCGGTCGCCGCGAACGAGGCCGAGAAGGTCGCCCCGGAGAACACGCTGGTCGACGTGCAGATGATCGGTGCTGCCGGCCGCGTCTACATCGGTGGGACGCCGGCGGGGGTCACTCGGGCACGTGCGGCCATCACCGCCGCGCTCGAGTCGATCGTGGGGCGTTCGCACTAGACCGGAGACCGAGACCGGAGCACTCACCGGCACCCATGAGAGGAGCGCGCGTGACCCAGGATCTCGACACCCGGCACCTTCAGGTGTTCGCCGAGAAGGCCGCGGTCGAGCACGGCATGCCCGACGGTGCGATCACGCTGCTCAACGTGTCCGAGAACGCGACCTACCGCGTGGACTCGACCGACGGTCGACGGATCGTGCTGCGGGTGCACCGTACGGGCTACCACACGCGCGAGGCGATCCTCAGCGAGCTGGCGTGGGTCCGCTCGCTCCGCGAGGACGGCGTCGTGAGCACCGCTCCGGTCGTCCCGACGCCGGACGGCCGCGAGGTCGTCGTCGTCCGCCATCCGGGCGGGGAGGAGCGTCATGTCGTCGCCTTCGAGTGGATGGACGGCGTGCACCCGCCCGAGGACCGGCTGGTCGACGACTTCGCACAGCTCGGCGCGATCACCGCACGGCTGCACGCGCACGCGAAGACATGGCAGCAGCCACCGGGGTTCACCCGCTTCACCTGGGACTACGACACGTCGTTGGGCGACCGGGGGCACTGGGGCCGGTGGCAGGACGGCCAGGGCATGGGGACACCCGAGCTCGACGTCCTGGGACGGTGCTCGGACCTGCTCCGCCGCAGGCTCGAGGCGTTCGGCAAGGGGCCGGAGCGCTTCGGCCTGGTGCACGCCGACATGCGGCTCGCCAACCTCCTCGTCGACGGCCCGCACGTCGGCGTGATCGACTTCGACGACTGCGGGTCGAGCTGGTACCTCTACGACCTCGGCTCCTCGCTGTCGTTCATCGAGCACCTACCGATCGTGCCCGAGCTCATCGACTCGTGGGTGACCGGATATCAGACCGTGGCGGCGCTCTCCCCCGCGGAGGTGGCCGAGCTGCCGACCTTCGTCATGCTGCGTCGGCTGCTGCTCGTCGCCTGGATCGGCTCGCACTCCGCGGTGCCGGAGGCGCAGGCGCTCGGTCCGGAGTTCACCACCGTCTCCTGCGACCTCGCCGAGACCTACCTGTCCACGTTCGGCTGACCCACCCCACCCCGGAGGATCCATGTTCAGCTCCATCGCCGGCCGTTCCGTCCTGGTCACCGGGGGTACGAAGGGCATCGGCAAGGGCATCGCGCGGGTGTTCGCCAAGGCTGGCGCGCACGTCGTCATCACAGGGCGGGACGAGGCTTCGGCGGCTGCGTCGGCCGCCGAGCTCTCGGCGCTCCACGGCGGCTCGGTCTCCTACGTCATCGCCGACGTCGCGAACGCAGACTCATGCCGGGCCATGGTCGCGGCCGCGGTCGAGCGCAACGGCGGGCTCGACGTGCTCTGTGCCAACGCCGGCATCTTCCCCGACTCCAAGCTCGCAACCATGTCCGAGGCTGACATGGACCTCGTCTACGGCACCAACGTCAAGGGGACGATGCTCTCGGTGCAGGCTGCGCTCGACGCGCTGACCGCGTCCGGTCACGGGCGGATCATCCTCACCTCCTCGATCACCGGTCCCATCACCGGGTTCCCCGGCTGGTCGCACTACGGCGCCAGCAAGGCGGCGCAGCTCGGCTTCATGCGGACCGCCGCGATCGAGCTGGCACCGCTGCGCATCACGGTCAACGCCGTGCTGCCCGGCAACATCGCGACCGAGGGGCTCGCAGACCTCGGGCCCGACTACCGCACCTCGATGGAGGCGTCGATCCCACTCAAGCGGCTCGGCGAGGTCGACGACATCGGCTATGCCGCCCTCTTCTTCGCCACCGACGAGGCGGCCTACGTCACCGGGCAGGCGCTCGTCGTCGATGGGGGCCAGGTGCTTCCCGAGTCGCTGGCCGCGCTCGACGCTGCCGGCTGACGGTTCGTGACCTAGATTGTCCGCTATGAGTGCGAGGGGGTGAGGGCATGGCTGACCGCGACGTCGCTCTCGGGCCGACGGCGGACGACGCCCGTCGACGCCTCGAGATGATGCTGCGCGACGGATCGCTCCGGCCCGGTCAGCGCCTCGGTGGCGAACGCGATCTCGCCGTCCAGCTCGGTGTCAGCCGTTCGACCTTGCGGCATGCGCTCGGTGCGCTGGAGGCCCATGGCCTCGTGCGGCGGGTGTCCGGTCGCGGTGGCGGCACGTTCGTCCAGCACGGAAAGTTCGAACGCGACCTGTCCCGCATCGTCGGGCTCCCCGCCCTGCTGCGCGACCAGGGCATCACGGCCGGTTCGCGCATCGTGAGCATGTCGGTGGTGGCGGCCGCCCAGGACGCGGCGACGGCGCTCGCGATCGAGCCCGGCAGCTTCGTCGTCGACCTTGTGCGCATCCGTCTCGCCGACGGCACACCGATCTCGCTGGAGCGCGCCCAGCTGCCGGCCGACCGGGTGCCTGGCCTGCCGGAGCGCGAGCTCTCAGGGTCGCTCTACGAACTTCTCGAGCGGGAGTACGGCCTGCGGCCGCATGAGGCGGTGGAGCGCATCGAGGTGGTCTCCGCGTCGCGTGAGGTCGCCTCCATCCTCGGCGTACGACCGGGTGACGCCATGCTGTCGGTCACCCGCACGACCGTCGACGCCGACGACGTGCCGTTCGAGTTCTCCCACGACCTCTTCGTGGCCGACCGCACGCGCATCGTCGTGAAGTCGCCCGGCGCACGGGACTCCGCGGGGCGCAGCCGGATCGGTGGGCGCGTCCTCGAGCTCCGCAACCGCGGCGCCTGACCGGGAGCCCCGGGCCGTCTCGGGAGCCCCGTCCCTATCGTCGACGACGTGGCTCCCCGGCGTCCCGGCGAGGGAGCCCGAGCCGACCGGGGTCGAGGTCTACCGTCACCGCATGACGACCGAGGGATACGCCGAGTTCGAGGACTCGCAGACCTGGTACCGCGTCGATGGTGAGCTCGGGGCCGACGGCCCGGCGCCGCTCGTCGTCCTCCACGGCGGTCCCGGCGCGACGCACGACTACCTGACGCCGCTGGCCGAGCTCGCCAGGGACGGCCGCGCGGTCGTGCTCTACGACCAGGTCGGCAACGGCCGTTCCACGCACCATCCCGATCGGGGCGCGGACTACTGGAGCGTCGACCTGTTCGTCCGGGAGCTCGCGAACCTGCTCGAGCACCTCGGCATCGCGGACCGCTACCACGTGCTCGGCCAGTCCTGGGGCGGCTTCCTCGCCCAGGAGCACGCGATCACACAGCCGCTCGGGTTGCGCAGTCTCGTGCTCTCCAACACTGCGTTGTCGTTCCCGGACTTCGTCGCCGAGGCCAACCGGCTGCGCCTCGACCTGCCGCCGGGCGTGAACGACATCCTGCTGCGGCACGAGGCGGCGGGCACGACCGGCACCGAGGAGTACGCCGAGGCCGCCCAGGTGTTCTACGACCGGCACGTGTGCCGGCTCGACCCGTGGCCGGAGGAGGTGGTGCTGGCGTTCGCGAAGATCGACGAGGACCCGACCGTCTACCACACGATGAACGGCCCGTCGGAGTTCCACGTCATCGGCTCGATCAAGGACTGGACCTCGCGCGGTCGGCTCGGCCGGGTGCAGGTGCCGACGCTGGTGATCAGCGGCGAGCTCGACGAGGCGACGCCGGCGCTCCAGCTGCCGCTCGTCGAGGCGATCGCCGATGCCGGGAACGAGGTCGAGGCCGTCGTGATGGACGGGTGCTCGCACCTGTCGATGTGGGAACAGCCCGAGGCCTACCTCGGTCACGTCGGCGACTTCCTCGCCCGCCGCGAC
>JANMMN010000297.1:0-1821 GCA_031373405.1 Actinomycetes bacterium | reverse complement strand
ACGGCGGAGAGGGCGGCGACGACCTCGCCGATATCGGTGAACGCCGGGGAGCCCTTCGGGGGCGTGGTGGTCACCAGCGAGCGGGCGACGATGCGATCGAGGTCCGCGGGCACGTCGGCCACGACCCGGCTCGGCCAGGGTGCCCGGCCGTGGTCGAGCGTGGCCACCAACGCCAGGTCGGGCACCGGATCGGGTCCGGGCCACCGGCCGGTCAGTCCGGCGAACAGGATCGCGCCCACGCCGTGGACGTCGGCCCGACCCGGCTCGACGTCGGGCTGGACGCCGAACAGCACCCGGTCGACGCCGAGCCCGCTCACGCGCACCTCCCCGGTGTCGGTGAGCATGACGGCGTTCGGGCGGATCCGGGCGTGGGCCACGCCGGCATCCTCGGCGGCGGCGAGGAACCGGGCCACCTCGAGGGCGACGGCTGCGGCCTGGCCGGCCGGCAGCGGATCCCCCCCTCGCTGGGCGAGGAAGCGGCCGAACGGGGTCGCGACGATCCACTCGGTGATGACGACGAGGTGACCGGTCGCGACGTCGTCGACGATGTCGAGCACCGGCACGGCCCGCCGATCGGTGACCAGGGAGGCCTCGACCGCCGCGGCCCGCAACGCATCGACGCGGGGGTGGTCCAGGGGCATCAGCCGGAGCCCGACCGGACGGCGCAGGCGCTCGTCGAGGGCCCGCCAGAACGAGGTCCCGGCGCTGTCTCCCACGCGGTCGACGAGGCGGAACCGACCCAGGACGAGCGAGTCGGGGGTCGGTGGGACCGCGTGCGGCGTCGCGGTCATGTCGGTCATGTCGGTCACAGTGCTCCAGCGTAGGGGGCGCGCCAGCACCTGCGCCGCACGTCCTGCGGAGGCGCGGGTGGGGCGGCGCTCAGGCCGGCCGGACGGCGCCGATGAGACCACTGAGGTAGACGCGCGCGACCCGCACGTGGTCGCCGGTGTGCGGGGCGTGGGCCATGAGGCCGTGACCGAGGTAGAGCGCGACGTGGTGGATCGAGGACGGGTTCCCGGTGTCGTACGCCCAGAACAGCAGGTCGCCGGGAGCGAGCGCGGCGAGCGCGACCGGGGTTCCGGCCTTCCACTGCTCGCGCGAGGTGCGGGGCAGGGCCCGGCCGCTGGTCGAGAAGATGCGCAGCATCAGGCTCGAGCAGTCGAAGCCGATCGTGCTCTGCGCCTGGCACGCCCCGTCGTCGCCCCGTCCGTCGTCCGGCGCGCTGCTCGAGCACCACCCGGTCGAGGGACCGCGGGTGCCCCCACCACCGGCGGAGTACGGCGTACCGAGCCAGCGCCGGAGGTCGCCGAGCGCGCCCACGGCGTACGGCGTGGCCGGAGCGGCGACGGCCTCGGCGACGGCACGGTCGACCGCGGCGTACTCGTCGGCGGGCACCGGCTCACCGCTCCAGCCGAGGTTGCCGACCGCGGCCACGGCAGCGGCCTCGGCGACGGCCTCCGCGGCGGCCCGCTCCTCCTCGACCAGGCGGCGGACGAGAGAGTCAGCGGACTCGAGTGCGACCCGTGCCTGCGCCTGGAGGGTCGCCGTCCGAGCGGCGGCCGTGGCCAAGCGGTCCTCGAGCACACGTCGCTGGGCGGTCAGCAGGGTGAGGTTGGCGCGGGCCGTCCGGGCATCGACGACGGTCCGCCGTGCCTCGACGGAGGCGACGATGTCCCCCCGCACGATCGAGTCGACCGACGCGAGACGGTCGAGGACGTCGGAGATGGTGCGGCCCTCGAGGACGCTCGCGTAGATGCCCCCCGCCCCCCCGGTCATGTAGAGGTGGCGGGCGGCGTCGGAGGTGCGCCCGGCGGCCCGCGC
>JANMMN010000253.1:0-4829 GCA_031373405.1 Actinomycetes bacterium | reverse complement strand
CCACAGGGCATCGCCGCCGAGGACGGCGCACAGGGTGTTGGTGCAGATGCCGACGTGGTAGCGACCGACCTTGTGGCGCTTGTACATCGTGTAGAAGGTCGCGACCGCGGCGACCTCGGCGGTGGTGAGCCCGACGACGTCGGCGCACATCGCGATGCCGTCCGGGGTCACCGTTCCCTCGGCCGACTGGACGAGGTGCAGCATCGGCAGCAGCGCCGAGCGGCTCTGCGGGTATCGACCCGCGAGCTCGACCGCGTCGGCGCGGGTCTGCTCCGTCAGTGCCATGTCGTGTCTCGTCCTTCGTCTGGTGCCGGTGGTGGTGCTGCGTCGTGCGGCTCGTGCTGGGTCGTGCGGCTCGGGCTACCGGTCGACCCCGCCGAGGACGGGGTCGATGGAGGCGATCGCGCCGACGACGTCGGCGATCTGGCCGCCCTCGCACATCGCCGCGGTGGCCTGCAGGTTGTTGAACGACGGGTCGCGGAAGTGCACGCGGTAGGGACGGGTGCCGCCGTCGCTGACCATGTGCACCCCTAGCTCGCCGCGCGGTGCCTCGACCGCGGCGTAGACCTGACCGACCGGAACCTTGAAGCCCTCGGTCACCAGCTTGAAGTGGTGGATCAGCGCCTCCATCGACTCGCCCATGATGTGGCGGATGTGCTCGAGGGAGTTGCCCAGTCCGTCGCCGCCGATGGACAGCTGCGCGGGCCACGCGATCTTCTTGTCTGCCACCATGACCGGACCCGGCTCGAGCATGTCGAGCGCCTGGTCGAGGATGCGCATCGACTGGTTGATCTCCTCGAGCCTGATGAGGAACCGGCCGTACACGTCGCAGGTGTCGGTGGTGGGCACGTCGAACTCGAAGCTCTCGTAGCCGAAGTAGGGCTGCGACTTGCGCAGGTCGTGCGGCAGGCCCGCGGAGCGCAGCACCGGCCCGGTGATGCCCAGCGCCATGCAGCCGGCGAGGTCGAGGTAGCCGATGCCCGAGGTGCGGTCCTTCCAGATGCCGTTGTCGACCAGCAGCTGCGGAACGCCGGCGAGCTGGCCGGGGAGCTTCGTGAGCACCGCGCGGATCTTCTCGACGCCGTCCTCGGGCATGTCCTGCGCGACACCGCCCGGACGGATGTAGGCGTGGTTCATCCGCAGGCCGGTGATCATCTCGAGCAGGTCGAGGACGAGCTCGCGGTCGCGGAAGCCGTTGGTCATCGCGGTGAGCGCACCCATCTCCAGGCCGCCGGTGGCGAGTGCCACGAGGTGCGAGGAGATCCGGTTGAGCTCGAGGGTGATGATGCGCATGAGCTGTGCGCGCGGCGGCACGTCGTCGACGATGCCGAGCAGCTTCTCGACCGCGAGGCAGTACGCCGCCTCGTTGGCGATCGGCGCGAGGTAGTCCATCCGCGTCACGTAGGTGACGCCCTGGGTCCAGGTGCGGTACTCGAGGTTCTTCTCGATGCCGGTGTGCAGGTAGCCGATGCCGCACCGGGCCTCGGTGACGGTCTCGCCCTGCAGCTCGAGGATGAGGCGCAGCACACCGTGCGTCGACGGGTGCTGCGGACCCATGTTGACGACGATGCGCTCCTTCTCGCCCTCGGCGGGAGCGAGCACGGTGTCCCAGTCGCCACCGGTGACGGTGAAGACGCGGCCCTCGGTCGTGTCGTAGGCACCGGCGTAGAGATCCTCGTTCGCGCCGCCGGCGATCGTCTCGGAGTCGCCGAGGACATCGTCGTACGCGGACTCGTACGTGACGTCAGGCATCAGTGGTACGACCTCCGCTCGTCGGGCGGCGGGATCGTCGCACCCTTGTACTCGACCGGGATCCCGCCGAGCGGGTAGTCCTTGCGCTGCGGGTGCCCGGGCCAGTCGTCCGGCATGAGGATGCGGGTGAGACCGGGGTGGTCGTCGAAGACGATGCCGAACATGTCGAAGGTCTCGCGCTCGTGCCAGTCGTCGGCGGGGTAGACCGACACGATGCTCGGCACGTGCGGGTGCGCGTCGGGCACCGAGACCTCGACCCGCACGCGGCGGTTGTGCGTGATCGACAGGAAGTGCCAGACAGCGTGCAGCTCGCGGCCGGTCTGGTTCGGGTAGTGGACGCCGGAGACGCCCGTGCAGATCTCGAAGCGCAGCGCAGGCTCGTCGCGGAGCCGGCGTACGAAGACGAGCAGGTGCTCGGGGCGCAGGTGGAAGGTGATCTCGTCACGGTCGATCACGATCTGCTCGACGGCGTCGTCGAGGCTGAGGCCGTCGTCGAGGAGTGCGAGGTGCATCTCGTCGGCGACCTCGTCGAACCAGCCGCCGAACGGGCGGGGCGTCGGCGCGGGCAGCTCGATCGTGCGGACCAGCCCGCCGTAGCCGGAGGTGTCACCGGTGCCCGAGCCGCCGAACATCCCCGTGCGCACGTCGACCACGGGGATCGTGGGAGTGCCTGCGGGGACGACCTCGACGAGGTCGCCGGCGGCGTTGCCGGGAGGGCTGCCGGGCTCGTTGCCGGGAGTCTGCGTCACCGCAGCAGACCCGTCATCTGCGAGGTCGGCGTCGCGACGAGCGCGGCCTCCTCGAGCTCGGTGATCTCGTTCTCGCGGTTGACCCCGAGCTTGGTCGCCTGCACCTGCGCCTGCAGCTTGATGATCGCGTCGAGCAGCATCTCGGGCCGCGGCGGACAGCCGGGGAGGTAGATGTCGACCGGCACGATGTGGTCGACGCCCTGCACGATCGCGTAGTTGTTGAACATCCCGCCCGAGGACGCGCACACGCCCATCGCGATGACCCACTTGGGCTCGGGCATCTGGTCATAGATCTGACGCAGCACGGGAGCCATCTTCTGGCTGAGTCGACCGGCCACGATCATGAGGTCGGCCTGCCGCGGCGAGGGCCGGAAGACCTCCATGCCGAATCGCGCGAGGTCGTAGCGACCCGCGCCGGTCGACATCATCTCGATCGAGCAGCAGGCAAGTCCGAACGTCGCCGGCCACATCGAGTGCGACCGGGCCGCACCGGCGATCCGCTCGACCGTGGTGAGCAGGATGCCTTCGGGGAGGGCTTCCTCGAGTCCCATCTCCTAGCCCTCCTGTCCGGTTGCTCGGTCGGTGCGCGTGTCTGTGTGCGTGTCTGTGTGCGGCTGCGGGTACGGCGTACTCAGTCCCATTCGAGGCCTCCGCGCCGCCAGACGTAGCCATAGACCACGAGCACGGTGACGAGGAACAGAGTCATCTCGATCAGCCCGAACAGTCGCAGCTGGTCGAAGGCGACCGCGAACGGGTAGAGGAAGACGATCTCGATGTCGAAGATGATGAACAGCATCGCTGTCAGGTAGTACTTGATCGGGAACTTGCCGCCGCCGATCGGCTGCGGCGTGGGGTCGATGCCGCACTCGTAGGAGTCGAGCCGGGCCCGGTTGTAGCGACGCGGACCGATGAAGGTCGGCGCGACGACCGCGAAGATCCCGAAGGCCGCACCGAGGACGCCAAGCACGAGGATCGGCAGGTAGACCTCGCCCACAGGGGTGCCCTTTCAGCTCGGAGAAACCGGTCGTGATCTTAGTCGTGCTCGGGCCGTGCGGGGGGCCGTACGGGGTGCGGCGTCAGGCAGCGGGCGCGACCTTGGCGAGGGCGTTGACGACCTTGTCGGTCCACGCCCCGCCGCGCGGGTCGCGCAGGTTCGACAGCGTGGTCATCGTGAGCTTCATCAGCATCGGGCGGCTGAGGCCCTTCTTCGTGGCGAGCGCCATGATCTGCGGGTTGCCGATCATCTTCACGAAGATCCGGCCGAGGGTGTAGTAGCCGCCGTACTCCTGTTGAAGCAGCCGCGGATAGTCGGCGAGCGCCTTCTCCCGTGAGTACGCCGTGGGCCGGCGCAGGGCCTGGGCCATGACGTCGGCGGCGAGCTGACCGGACTCCATCGCGTAGGCGATGCCCTCGCCGTTGAACGGGTTGACCATGCCGCCCGAGTCACCGACGAGCAGCAGGCCGTCGGCGTAGTGCGGCTTGCGGTTGAAGGCCATCGGCAGCGCCGCGCCGCGCATCGGCTCGGTGCGCGACTCCTCCGAGAAGCCGTACGCCGGGTCGGCGCGGTCGATCCAGCGCTGCATGAGCGCCCGGTAGTCGACCTTGCCGAAGGCCGGGCTCGAGTCGAGGATGCCGAGGCCCACGTTGACCGTGCCGTCGCCGAGGCCGAAGATCCAGCCGTAGCCGGGGAGCAGCTTGTCGCCGTCCCAGAGCTCGAGGTGGCTCTCGAGCCACTCGTCGTTGGTGAAGTTGGGGCTGCGGTAGTAGGTGCGGATCGCGACGCCCATCGGGCGGTTCTCGAGCCGCTCGCGCCCGGCCGAGATGCTGAGCCGGCTCGAGTTGCCGTCGGCGGCGACCACGACCGGAGCGCGGTAGGTCACCTCGTCCCCCTTGTCGCCGTCGGCGTCGCTGCTGCGGGCCGTGACACCGACGATGCGTCCGGTGCGGTCGTCGCGGACGGCGCCGGTGACGTTGGTGCGCTCGAGCAGGGTCGCGCCGGCCTTCTGGGCCTGGCGGGCAACGATCTCGTCGAAGTCCTTGCGGGTGCGGGTCAGGCCGTAGTTGGGGAAGGTCGCCAGGTCGGGCCACGGGATCTCGAGGCGGTGACCGCCGCCGATGATCCGCAGGCCGACGTTGTGCGCCCAGCCGTTGTCCGGGCTCGTGTCGATGCCCATCTCGATGAGCTGCTTCACCGCGCGCGGGGTGAGGCCGTCGCCGCACACCTTCTCGCGCGGGAACGCCGTCTTCTCCAGCATGAGGACGTTGAGCCCTCGTTGGGCGGCGTGGTACGCCGTGGCGGAGCCGGCAGGGCCGGCGCCGACGATGATG
>JANMMN010000218.1:0-4702 GCA_031373405.1 Actinomycetes bacterium | reverse complement strand
GCGCCCGCGCGAGCAACGTCGGCGCACCGGCGGTCGCACCCGACTGGGCCATCACCTGGGCCGGCCCGTGCCCCGGCTCGAGGCGCTCGCCCGTCTGGCGCTCCAGCCAGATCTCGTTGAGCCGCGCGGTGAGGCGCTCGGCGAGGCGGCGCGAGTTGGCGAACACGATGGTCGAGCGGTGCGTGGTGATCAGGTCGACCACGCGATCCTCGACGTGCGGCCAGATCGACGTACGCCGGTCGTCGCCGGTGCCGGAGTCCGTCGAGGCGCCCAGCGAGGTCATGTCGTCGACGGGCACGACGACCTCGAGGTCGACGGTCTTGGTGCTCGGCGGCTGCACGACGGTCACGGGACGCGACCCGCCGAGGAAGGACGCGACCTCGTCGACCGGTCGCACGGTGGCCGAGAGACCGATCCGTTGCGCCGGCTGCTCGAGCAGGGCGTCGAGCCGCTCGAGGGAGATCGCGAGGTGTGCGCCGCGCTTGGTGCCGGCGAGGGCGTGCACCTCGTCGACGATCACCGTGGTCACGCCCCGCAGCGACTCGCGGGCCTGCGAGGTCAGCACCAGGAACAGCGACTCCGGTGTGGTGATGAACACGTCGGCCGGCGTGGTGGCGAAGCGACGTCGCTCGGCGGCTGGGGTGTCGCCGGAGCGCAGCGCGACGGTGATCTCGGGCTCGGGGAGCCCGAGCCGGGCCGACTCGCGCCGGATGCCGGTCAGCGGGCTCCGCAGGTTGCGCTCGACGTCGACGGCGAGCGCCTTCAGCGGCGAGACGTAGAGCACCCGGCAGCGCCGTTGGCGATCGGTCGCCGGTGCGGCCGCGACCCGGTCGAGGGCCCACAGGAACGCGGCGAGGGTCTTGCCCGACCCGGTAGGGGCGACGACGAGGGCGTGGCCACCGGTCGAGATCGCCTCCCACGCACCGAGCTGTGCCGGGGTCGCGGCGGCGAAGGCGGAGCCGAACCAGGACCGGGTCGCGGGGGAGAAGCGCGCCAGCACGTCCTCGGCCGCCGGCGCGGGCGACATCGGAGCCGCCGGGTCGGGGTTCGGTGGTACGACGGCAGGCACGGGGACATCCTGGCCCGTGGGTCGGACCCCGGGACTCCGGACGCCGTGGTCGGGTGCGTTCCCCGCGTCTCGTAGCCTCGTCGCATGCGGCTCACCGAGTTCTGGCTCCGGCTCGAGCGCGCGCTCGGCCCGGCGTACGCCCGCTCCTGGGCCGCCGACCACGTCCTCGCCGGCCTCGGCGGTCGTACGGTCGAGCAGGCGATCACCGGGGGTGTCGTGACGGTCGACATCTGGCGGGCCGTGCACGCCGAGCTCGAGCTCCCGGCGCGCGAGCGCTGAGCCCGGGGCCGCCCTGGTCCCCCCCCGGGGGGGGTACACCTGTTCGACCCGTCTCGGCGTGTCGTGCCATGATCGAACACCCGTTCGATCTACTGTGGGGCTCGCACCACCGCACCACTGCCCCACCGAACGCTCGCGCTCCCCGTCCCCAGGCTCCCGGTCCCGGCCGGTCGTCCCCAGGCTCGGAGCGCTCGCCCGGGAGGGCTGTCGGACCCCGTCCGTAGCGTCCGCTCCATCGACATCCGCATCACACGAAGGCAGGTCCACATGGCCCCCTCCGACCGCAAGACCCCCGGCGGCTCCGGCAGCTCCGACCGCGAGAAGGCGCTCGACACCGCGCTCGCCCAGATCGAGCGTCAGTTCGGCAAGGGGTCGGTCATGCGCCTCGGCCAGGAGGGCCGGGCCCCCGTCGAGGTGATCCCCACCGGATCGATCGCCCTCGACATCGCGCTCGGCATCGGTGGCCTCCCGCGCGGTCGCGTCGTGGAGATCTACGGCCCCGAGTCCAGCGGCAAGACCACGCTGGCCCTGCACGCGATCGCCAACGCACAGAAGCAGGGTGGCATCGCGGCGATCATCGACGCCGAGCACGCGCTCGACCCCGAGTACGCCAAGGCGCTCGGTGTCGACATCGACGCGCTGCTCGTGAGCCAGCCCGACAACGGAGAGCAGGCCCTCGAGATCGCCGACATGCTCATCCGCTCGGGTGCGGTGAGCGTCATCGTCATCGACTCCGTCGCCGCGCTCGTGCCGCGCGCGGAGATCGAGGGCGAGATGGGCGACAGCCACGTCGGGCTGCAGGCCCGGCTGATGAGCCAGGCACTGCGCAAGCTCGCCGGCGCACTGAGCAACTCCAACACCACCGCGATCTTCATCAACCAGCTGCGCGAGAAGATCGGGGTGATGTTCGGCAGTCCCGAGACCACCACGGGTGGCAAGGCGTTGAAGTTCTACGCCTCCGTGCGCCTCGACGTGCGCCGGATCGAGACGCTCAAGGACGGCACCGAGGCAGTCGGTAACCGCACCCGCGTCAAGGTCGTGAAGAACAAGATGGCCCCCCCGTTCAAGCAGGCCGAGTTCGACATGATCTACGGCGAAGGCATCTCGCGCGAGGGCGGCCTGGTCGACATGGGCGTCGACCAGGGCTTCGTCCGCAAGTCCGGCGCCTGGTACACCTACGAGGGCGACCAGCTCGGCCAGGGCAAGGAGAACGCGCGCCAGTTCTTGCGCGACAACCCCGACCTCGCCGACGAGATCGAGACGAAGATCAAGGCCAAGCTCGGGATCGGTGCTCCGCTCAAGCTCGCCGAGGACGAGATCATCGTCGTCCCGGACCACGTCCCGATCGACCTGTAGTCGTGATCCGATCCGCTCGCGCGTCGGCCGGCGGCCCCACCCCGGGGTCGTCGGCCGACGACGTTCCCGAGGCCGACGCACTCGAGATCGCGCGCGAGGTCTGCCTCTCGCAGCTGGCGTCGTCACCGAAGTCGCGGGCTCAGCTCGAAACCGTCCTCAAGCGTCGAGGGACGTCACCCGACATCGCAGCGGTGGTGCTCGACCGCCTCGAGGACGTCCGCCTCGTCGACGACACCGCGTTCGCCGAGTCGTTCGTGGCGACCCGCCGTGCGGGCACGATGTCGCGGCGCGCGCTCGGGTACGAGCTGCGCAAGAAGGGCGTCTCGGGCGAGGTGGTCGAGGAGGCGATGGAGTCGGTCGACCCCGAGGCCGAGATCGAGACCGCGCGGGCGCTGGTCGCGCGCAAGCTGTCCTCGACCCGGTCGGTGCCGATCGACGCGCGGGTGCGGCGACTCGTCGGGATGCTCGCCCGCAAGGGCTACCCGGGCGGGCTGTCGTTGCGGGTCGTGCGTGAGGCGCTGGCAGCGGAGGCCGAGCTGGACGCCCTCGAGCGTTCGTTGCTCGACGACCTCGACGTCGACCTCAGCGACGCGGCGCGGCTGGGGGAGTAGCGGCGGCGTCCTACGCCGGGTCGGCCGGAACGGCCGGGTTCGCCGGATCTGCCAGATCAGCCGGGTCGGCCAGATCAGCCGGGTCGGTCACCGGGTCCGGATTGATCCGGCAGAACTCCGCGAGGGCGAGCTCGGGCAGCAGGTCCAGCCGCCGTTGCACGGTCTCAGCCAACCGTCCCATGAGGGCGGTGAGCGCCTCGACGTCCTCCCTGGCCCACTCCGCCAGCAGGATCCGAGTGAAGAATCGGCTCATCGCGGTGGCGTCCGTGACGACAGCGCGACCGAGGTCGGTGAGCTCCACCGTCGTACGCCGACGGTCGGCCGGGTCGGTGCCGCGCACCAGCAGTCCGTCCTCCTCGACCTCGCCGAGCAGCCGGCTCACGGTGGAGTGCTCGAGGTCGAGCTCGGTGGCGACGTCCTTGACGCTCACCGTGGCGTGCGTGGCCCGGAGCTCGGCGACGGCGTCGCACGCGAACACCTTGGCCATGTCGAGCTGCCGCCCGAGAGCGGGCACGGGCACCTGCCCGGCCGGGGGGCGGATCATCGACTTGCGCAGCCGCCGGAACGCCTTGTCGAGGGTGTCGACCAGCTCATCGGGCAGGTGGGGGGCAGGGGGCTCGACGTCGGCCGGGAGAGACGCGGGCAGCACCCGGGGAGTCGCCGAGGCGGCCTCGTCCGGCGACGGCGCGTGCGCGCGGCTCATGGAGTGCTCCCTGCTCGGGCGATCAGATCACGTTTGCGTGTGCTAGGCATGTATTCTACGCTACGGATACGTGTGTAGCACATACGAGTGCCGGCATGCTGCTCGCGACCGACCGGTCCGAGGGACGACGTTCGAAGGATTGACGAACTCATGGGTGGTCTGTCCCGCTGGGCAGTGCGCAAGCCGTGGTGGGCGCTCGGGGCATTCGTGCTCTTCGCAGCGTTCATCTTCACGCTGGGAACCCGCTTCGGCGGCGACCTCAACGACTCCTTCTCGCTTCCGGAGACCGACTCGCTGCGCGCGCAGCAGCTCCTCGAGCAGCTCCCGAGCGGTCAGGCGTCCGAGGCGACCCGGGCCACGGCCAACATCGTCTGGTCACCCGAGACCGACGGCGCCAAGGCCGTCGACCCGGCCACCTCGCCGACGATGGTCCCGCTGCTCACCTCCATCGCGGCGCTGCCCGGTGTGGCCTGCGTGAGCAACCCGTTCAGCACGACCGGGGAGTCGCTGGGCTCGGCCTGCCCCACCCGGGAGGCTGCGCCGGACTTCAGCGAGGTCCCGGCCGACCAGCAGGAGGCGCTCAAGGGTGCGCTGCTCGCCACCCAGAAGGCGACCTCGCCGATCAGCCCAGACGGCCACGTGGCCAAGGCCGTGGTGACCTTCACCGGTAGCGGTGACGGCGCC
>JANMMN010000202.1:0-11112 GCA_031373405.1 Actinomycetes bacterium | reverse complement strand
GGTCGGTTCGAGGTGTAACTCGTGGGCAGTTCTGTGGGTAACCCGGTTGTCGAGCTCTTGCGGGCTGCCGTGCGCGCCGGGCATACCGTGCTGCCGCACGATGTCGTGCTGCGTACGTGCTCGGCCGCAGATGCCGCTGCGGCTGTTGCCTCCGTCGAGGTGGTCGTCGTGGAGTGGCACGGCGCACCCGCGTGGGCGCTCTCGGAGGTCGCGGAGTCCGAGGAGATGCTGGCTGACGGGCTGCTCGGGCTCGCACAGGACAACCGGCTCGCGATCGTCGTGGGTGCCGACTCCGCAGCCCGGCAGGCAGCGCTCGCACGGTCGCTCGGATCAGGGACGCCATCGGTCGTCCTGGACGATGCACACACGGCCGGTCTCGACGAGGTGCTCGCCGCGGTCGAGGACCTGCCCGAGGACGCCGTGCTCGTGCTCAGCCTCGACAACGCGCTCCCCCTCGGTGCCGTCGCGGGTGCGGTCGCACTCGACCTCGCCGCGGCCGGGGTGTGCCCGGTGCTCGTCGCGGACCGAGCGCGCGACACCTCGGCGCTGACGGCCGCTCGCCGCGATGTCGCCGCAGGCACGTGGCGTCCCGCGGTCGCGAGTGACCGATCCTTCGTGACCGTGCCGGTGGGCTCACCCGACGAGGCGCTGGTCCGCGTCACCCAGCTCGTCGCGACGTCGATCCCGAGGGCCTTCGCCCACAGCGGTTCCTCGATCGGCGTCCTGCTCGCACCTGGATCGCTCGCGCCCGACGTCGTACGACGTGCCCTGACCGATGCGGGAGCGCCCCACGTCGAGGTGGTGCCGCTCAACGGTCCGACGGGGCGCTCCTGGCCGGCGGCTGTCGTCGTGCTCGCGGGTCCCGGAGTCCCGGGCCTGACCCGCTCGCTCGTCTACGCCGGGCTCGTCGCGGGCGAGCAGCACGTCTCGGTCGTGCACGGCTTCGCCGACGAGTCCGCTCTCGGCGAGCTCGTGGCATCGTCGACCGACCGGGTCCGGCGGACCCGCCTCACCGACCTGCTGACCACCTGAGCGCGCTCACGACACGCGTGCCCATGCTCGGGGCCGCGGCGGGGACCCGGGCGCAGAATGTCCGTGTGAGCACGAGCCGGGACGCGACGTGGGAGTACCGCGAGATCCAGCTGCCGCGCGGCACCGCGCGAGAAGCGGCGCGGACGACGCTGACCGAGCTCGCCGAGCACGGGACATGGGAGCTCGCACGGCTGAGGCTCTATCCGGACGGCCGGCGCCGCGTGTGGTTGCGTCGGCGGGTGCTCCGCGCCGTACGCACTGCGTGACGCGGATCAGGCCGAGCGCAGGAACCGGCCGAGCACTCGAGTGCCGAAGCGAAGCGCATCGAGCGGCACGCGCTCATCCACCCCATGGAAGAGAGCACCGAAGTTGAGGTTGGGCGGCAGCTTGAGCGGTGCGAAGCCGTAGCACCGGATCCCGAGCTGGCTGAAGGCTTTCGCGTCGGTGCCACCGGAGAGCATGTAGGGAACTGCCACGGCGTACGGGTCCTCGGCGCGCAGCGCGGCCGCCATGAGGTCGATGCTCGGGCCGTCGAAGGTCGTCTCCACGGCGATGTCGTGGTTGACGTACTCGCGGCTGATCGTGTCACCGAGCACCTCGTCGATCGCGGCGAGCATCTCGTCCTCGTAGCCGGGGAGGAACCGGGTGTCGACATGCGCCTGCGCCTCGCCCGGGATCACGTTCACCTTGTAGCCGGCGGCGAGCATCGTGGGGTTGACCGTGTTCTTCAGGGTCGCGCCGACGAGCGTGGCCATCGGGCCGAGCTTGGCGAGAGTGCCGGCCATGTCGTCGGGATCCAGCGGCGTGCCGGTGGCGTCGGAGAGCACCGCGAGGAAGTCGCGCACCGCCGGCGTCACGTGCACGGGGAAGTCGAGGGCGCCCAGACGCGCGACCGCCGTGCAGAGCTGGGTGACAGCGTTGTCGTCGTTGAGCATGGAGCCGTGGCCGGCGCGGCCGTGCGCCGTGAGGCGCAGCCAGCCGATCCCCTTCTCGGCCGTCTGCACCAGGTAGAGCCGCAGGTCGTCGCGCACGGTCATCGAGAAGCCGCCGACCTCGCCGACGGCCTCGGTGACGCCGTCGAACAGGTCGCGGCGGTGCTCGGTGAGCCAGTGCGAGCCGATGTGCCCACCGGCCTCCTCGTCGGGCAGGAACATCACGACGATGTCGCGCTCCGGCTGCACACCGTTACGCGCCCACGACCGCACCGTCGCGAGCGTCATCGCGTCCATGTCCTTCATGTCGACCGCGCCGCGACCCCAGAGCATGGGGACGCCGAGGTCGTCGTCGATCTCGGCCCCGAACGGCGGCTTCGACCAGTCGTCGGCGCGGGCGGGCACGACATCGAGGTGACCGTGGACCAGCAGCGCCCCTCGGCTGCGGTCGCGTCCGGGGATCCGGACCACGACACCGTCGCGCCGTGGGCCGCACGAGAACCGCTCGGGATCCAGCCCCACCTCGCGCAACCGGGCCTCGACGTACTCGGCCGCCTCCGCCTCGCACGGTCCGGTGCCGTCGCCGTAGTTGCTCGAGTCGATCCGGATCAGGTCGGAGGCGAGCTCGACCACCTCAGCCTCGGCGTCAGGTAGCGGCTCCGCGAGCACGGGGGCGGTGGTCTCGGTCACCCCGTCATCCTCCCCCACCGGTGGGTTTCATGGACGGGTCGGACCGCCTGTATAGTCCTGCGAGTCGCACGGCCTCCGGGCCGCGCACATGTCCGAGTGGCGGAATTGGCAGACGCGCTAGCTTGAGGTGCTAGTGCCCGAAAGGGCTTGGGGGTTCAAGTCCCCCCTCGGACACACATCGCTCGACAAAAGCCGCAGGTCACAGACCTGCGGCTCTTGAGATTCATGCCGTCGAACGTCCACCGGTCTCGTTCACTCGGTTCAGTCATGGTGTGGACGGCGCTGACAACGACCGTTGTCGCCGTGGATGCCAGACGAGTACGCGCTGCCGAAGATCTTGTGGCACGTCACGTGATCACGGCGGGCTGGTCAGCCGCCCGAGCGATTGACCGCGGTAACCGCGGTTTCGTACTATGTGTACATGAGCGACATGACGGCGACCGACGCGCGGGAACGGTTCTCCGAGGCCCTTGCAGCGTCAAGCCGCGAGCCGGTGTTCATCACCCGCCACGGCAAGCGGGTCGCTGCGCTCGTCACGCCTGAGTTCTACGACCGCGCGATCGAGGCGCTCGAGGACGCCGAGGACCTCGCCGCCGCCCGCGCGGCCCTCGACGAGGACGGACCCTCGATCCCCTGGGAGGTCGTGAAGGCCGACCTCGGTCTGGCGTGACCTACCGGGTCGAGTTCCGCCCGGCAGCGGCCCGCGAGCTCCGCAAGCTCGACAGATCCGCCGGAGACCGAATCTCCAAGGTCATCTCCCTGCTGGCCGACGAGCCTCGACCGCCGGCCGCGACGATGCTCACAGGCGATGACGCGCCGCGGCTCTGGCGGGTGCGCACCGGTGACTACCGGGTCATCTACAGCAGCGAGGACGACGTGCTGCTGGTGCTAGTCATCAACGTCCGGCACCGTCGCGAGGCATACGGCCGCTGAGATCCGACCGAGCCCGAGGCTTGGCTGAGTGCCTGGACGGGTCGCTACCGCATCGCGATCACGGACCCGTACTCGGCTCAACGAGCGCAACAGGCTAGCCACCGCCCCCGAATCTCAGAGAGCATGATCAGTCTCCACCACGGCCAGGAAATCCACCGCACGTCCCACCGCATCAGATGAGGAGTTCGCATGCCCACGGCACCGGAGTCGAGCCCTGACCCCACCCCAGTACCCGCCGAGCAACGGACCTTCGAGGCCGGCACGGCGGAGGAAGCCATGGATGCTGTCAGCGACGAAGACGGTCACCTGGAGGAGTCCTCCTACACCTCGAGCGAATCCTCACCCACGGACGATGGAGTCCGTCCGGAATCTCCAGCGTCCGACGACCACTGACCTGCCCGCCATCTCGCTCGCCCGTCGGCGCGAGTCGCGTCGCGGCGCCGCGTCGGCTACCGGCTGAGCCCGGCGATGACGTTGATCGTCACGGCGATGATGATGGCACTGAACAGGAAGGAGATCAGGGCATGTCTGAGCACGGTCGTGCGGATCTCGGTCTTCTGTACGTCGGTGTCGGAGACCTGGAAGGTCATGCCGACGGTGAAGGCAACATAGGCAAAGTCGCGATAGCTGGGCTGTGAGTCCTGCTTGAAATCGATTCCCCCGTCGGGTTCGGTGTAGTAGCAGCGCGCGTACTTGAGCATGAACACGGTGTGCACGACCATCCAGGACACCACGATGCAGGCGATACCGAGGGAGACCTGCAGCCAACCGGTACGCCCAGCCGGGATGATGACGACGGCAACAGCGATGATGCTGGCGGAGGCGATCCCGAGCAGCAGCACATCGCTGGCAGGGCGTGAGGGATCCTCGCGCCGGGCCAGCAGAGCCGTGCGCTCCGCATCCGAAGGCCACAGCGAGATCCAGGTCCAGAGCAGGAAGGTTGAGGCTGCGACGACCCAGGCGACGAGCCCGCCGATCGCCCACGAGCCGGCGACAACCGCAACTGCCCCGGCGAGCACACCGGACAACCCCGACACACCAAGCCGGATACCCGAGCCGGCCGCCTGGGGTTGGCTACCGGAGGCCGGCGATGAGGGGGCCTGCGATGGCCGAGTCATCGTGGCGACCGGTCATTCCTGTGCAGGGCGAGAAGGCTTCGCAGCGCCGGCTCGAACGCCTCTCCGTACGTGGGGAAGGGATGGACGACATCGCTCAGGACGGCGAGGGGGATCTCTGCGCGGATGGCGAGGGCCGCCTCGGCCATCCATTCGTCGGCATTCGGACCGATCGCGGCTGCGCCCACGAGCACCCCGAGCGCGCGATCTGCCGTCAGTACGAGGATTCCGCCCGAGTGGCCGTCGATCGCGGCTCGCGCCGTCTGGTCGAGATCCGTCGTCGCAGTGATCAGACCATCGTCGGCAGCGTCCGGGCCCGCGTGCCGCCCGACGCTGGCGACGGGGGGATCGGTGTAGATGGCTCGCGGAATGGCGAGGTAGCTCGTGGTGCGATCGCCGCCGAGGAGGTTGTCGACGATGACGCGGGCCTGGTAGTTGGCGGCGTGGGTGAAGGGGGCGATGCCCGTGACGTCCCCGGCAGCCCAGACGTGCTCGCGGCCCCGGACGCGGCACTGGTCGTCGACGGTGATGGCGCCCGCGTCGTCGAGGGCGACACCGAGGATCTCCAGACCGAGGTCGCTGGTTGCTGGGCTCCGTCCCGTGGCCAGGATGATTCGTTCCACGTCGACGCTGGTGCCGTCCGAGAGGCTCGCGTGCACGCCGAGGTCTGAAGGCTCGACCTTGCGAACGGTCGTCTCCAGCCGGATGTCGATCCCGTCGCCACGAAGGACCCGAGCCAGGCGTTGGGCCACCAGCGGCTGCTCCCGTCCGGCAACCTGTGGTCCTGCCTCGACGAGGGTGGTGGTGGTGCCGAAGCGGGCGAAGACCTGTGCGAGCTCGCAGCCGACCGGCCCGCCGCCCGCCACCACGACCGAAGACGGACGGTGCGAGGCTGACATCGCCTCGTCGCTCGTCCATCTGGGCACCCCGCCGAGTCCCTCGATATCCGGAATGACGGGCTGGGATCCCGTGGTGATAACCAGGTCCGTCCAGCCGAGCTCCGTGTCGTCGACGGCCACGACACCGTCTCGGAGGACTACACCGCGGCCTCGGACCAGGTGGATTCCGGCGGACACGAGGGCCTCCGCGGCCCGATGGTCGTCCCGGTGGTCTGCGATCTCGTCCCGTCGACGGATGGCCCGGACAAACGCGGCTTCGTCGGTGCGCGCAGGGCTCGGAGCACCGGTGCGCCCGGACCGCGCCGACACCATGTCGTCACGGTGCACCCGGGCGCTACGCAGCATGGACTTGCTGGGCATGCAGGCCACGTACGGGCACTCCCCACCGACGCGCAGCACCTCCACGAGCGCGACCGTGCGTCCGGCGCCGGCGAGGAGCGTCGAGAGCAGCTCACCGGCCGAACCGCCTCCTAGGACGACGACGTCGAAGTGCTCCATGAGCTTCTCCTCGGTGGTGGTCGACGGAGACAGCCTGCGGTCGCAGGAAGCTGTCGCGACAGAGTGTGGGGATTCACGAGTTGTCTCGGACGAATGCTTCCGGATCGACATCGTCGTCGGATCTCCCGCGGGCTCCACGATGGTTCTCGTGGAACGTCATCCAGCGCACACCCAGCTCAGATCTGAGCCCGGAACCTGTATAGATCCGGAAGTCGGGGATGACGTCGCGCTCCTGCTCTGCCTTGGCGTGCACCTCCAGCAGGTCCGCAAGCACTCGCCCGGCCGTCACCTGCGGAGCGACGTCGGCCTCGTCTCGCCTGCCCCACAGGTTGGCGAACCGGGTGCGGAGCTCCTCGTGCTCGATGAGCATCAGGTCGGTGATGCCGGTGCTTGTCGTAGCGTCGTCGACGTTCATGCGCTGACGTCCTCCTGTGCTCCCCTCGGGCCAGCCGTTCGACCGCGAGGTTGCGGCGACGACCTTCCCCTGACGGTACGGCTGTCTGCCCTGGCGGCACCTCGTCGCAGCCGACCCGGTCGAATCACAGGGTCGGCGGGGCAACCTCCTCCGTGCGCAACAGGGCGTCGACGTTCGGCAGCTCCTGGAATCGGGTGAACGTGCCGGTGGCGGCAATCTCCGTCGCGGCCTGGAGGAACCCGGCCCACGCCGTTCGCGCCAAGGTGCCGCCCACGCTGATGCGTCGTACCCCGATCGCGGTGGCCTCGGCGACGGTCATGAAGGGGGCGTTGATGAGCAGGTTTACCGGCTTCGGTGCCACCGCCTCGACCACCGCGATCACCTGCTCGACGGTGTCGATGCGCGGAGCGTAGAGGCAGTCAGCGCCGGCTTCGGCGTACGCGCGCAGCCGCCTGATCGTCTCCTCGAGATCCGGTCGGCCCACGACGAATCCCTCGGATCGACCCGTGAGCAGGATGCCCGTCCCGCTCTCGTCGATGGCCTCGCGCGCTGCCCTGATCCGACTGACCGCGAGCTCGAGCTCGTAGAGGGGTTGCGTCTGGTCGCCAGTCGAGTCCTCGATGGAGAGCCCGGCGATCCCGGTCGCGGCAGCGAGCCTGACATTGGCCTTCACCGAGCGCGGATCAACAGCGAAGCCGCCTTCGAAGTCCGCGTTCACCGGCACGCGCACCGCGGCGGCGATGGCTCGAAGGTGCTCGAGCGCCTCGCCGAGACCGACGCCGTTGTCCGGTCGCCCCAACGTCCAGGCGAACCCGGCACTGGTCGTTGCGAGTGCGGCGAAGCCCAGGCGCTCGAGTGCCCGAGCGCTGCCCGCGTCCCACGGGTTCGGCATCACGAAGCACCCGGACTCGTGCAACGTGCGGAAGGCAGCGGACCGACTACCGGGTGTGTCCATGCGGCACCTCGCAGCGTGGGATGGGTACCTCGGATCGTAGCCCCGTGAGGTGTGCGAGATCGGCCGCGCTGGGGACCAGTCCCGTGGATGTCAGGCACCGCTTCGCTACCGTCGGGCATGCGTGCTGCCGTGAAACCGGTGACGCAGGGTCCGACGTGGGACGGCATGATGGACGACATGAGCGCGACCATCCAGGCCCGCGGGGTCGCCGCCGGCCACGGTGAACGCGACCTGTTCACCGGCCTCGACCTCGTCGTCGCGCCCGGTGACGTGATCGGCCTCGTCGGCCCCAACGGCGCCGGCAAGACGACGCTCATGCGCATCCTCGCCGGTGTACGCCCACCCGACTCCGGGAGCGTTACGGTCTCCCCCGCCTCCGCGCACATCGGCTATCTCACCCAGGAGCCCGACCACACCGACGACGAGACCGTGCGCGCCCAGCTGGCGCGGCGCACCGGGGTCACCGACGCACAGGTCGCGCTCGACCACGCCGCGGACGCCCTCGCCGACGGCTCTCCGCACGCCGCAGACCTCTACTCCGACGCGCTCGAGTCATGGCTCTCGCTCGGCGCCGCCGACTTCGACGAGCGGCTCGACGTGGTCGTCAACGACATCGGGCTCGACGTCGATCTCGACCTCCCGATGTCGGCGCTCTCCGGCGGTCAGGCTGCCCGCGTCGGCCTGGCCGCTCTGCTCCTCTCGCGCTATGACGCCTACCTGCTCGACGAGCCCACCAACGACCTCGACTCCGACGGTCTCGACCTGCTCGAGGAGTTCGTCGAGGGCCTCGAGGCGCCGGTGGTGGTCGTGAGCCACGACCGCGAGTTCCTCTCGCGCACGGTGACCACCGTCGTCGAGATCGACCGCAGCCTGGCGCGGATCACGACGTACGGCGGTGGCTACGAGGCCTACCTCGACGAGCGGTCAGTCGCCCGCCGCCGGGCGCGGGCCGCGTTCGAGGAGTACGCCGGACGCCGCGGCGAGCTCGAGACGCGGGCGCGCACGCAGCGTGCGTGGATGGAGAAGGGCGTCAAGAACGCTCGGCGCAAGGCGAAGGACAACGACAAGGTCGGGCGGAAGTTTCGCGCTGAGTCGACCGAGAAGCAGGCCGCGAAGGCGCGCCAGACCGAACGGCTGATCGAGCGCCTGGAGGTCGTGACCGAACCGCGCAAGGAGTGGCAGCTGCAGTTCACGATCGCCTCCGCAGCGCGCTCGGGTGACGTCGTCGCGGTAGCCCGCGCCGCCACGGTCTCGCGCGGCGAGTTCACCCTCGGACCGGTCGACCTGCAGCTCGACCTGCGTGACCGGGTGGCCGTCACGGGCCCCAACGGTGCCGGCAAGTCGACGCTGCTCGCGTTGCTTCTCGGCCGGATCGACGCCGATGCGGGGCAGGCCTCGCTCGGCTCCGGTGTCGTGGTCGGCGAGGTCGACCAGGCCCGCGCCGCGTTCGAGGGGGACGAGCCGCTCGGAATGGCCTTTGCCCGCCAGGTGCCCGACTGGCCCACGGCCGAGGTGCGCACGCTGCTGGCGAAGTTCGGACTCGGGGTGCACCAGGTGGGCCGCCCCGCCTCGTCGCTCTCACCGGGCGAGCGCACCCGTGCGGCCCTCGCCCTGCTCCAGGCCAACGGCGTCAACCTGCTGGTGCTCGACGAGCCGACCAACCACCTCGACCTCCCAGCCATCGAGCAGCTCGAGGAGGCGCTCGAGTCCTTCGAAGGCACGGTGCTTCTCGTCACCCACGACCGGCGCATGCTCGACACCGTGCGGCTCACCCGACGTTGGCACGTCGAGGGCGGTCGGATCACCGAGATCTCGGCGGACTGACCAAGCGCGCCCTAGCGTGGTCGCATGCCGACCATCTCCCTGGTGCTCGCCGGCCTCGCCGCCGCGACGCACGTCTTCTTCTTCTTCCTCGAGAGCATCGCTTTCCGCAAGCCGTTCGCGCACCGCACCTTCGGCGTGCGCGATCCGGCCGAGGTCGAGCTGCTCGCGTTCCCGATGCTCAACCAGGGCTTCTACAACCTCTTCCTCGCCATCGGCACGTTCGTCGGCGTCGTCGGTGCGGCCCGCGGCTGGGAGCCCCAGGGCAGCACGCTGGTCGTGTTCGGGTGCCTCGTCATGATCGGTGCGGCGCTCGTCCTCGTCGTGGGACGCCCGGCCATGTTCCGGGGGGCGTTGGTGCAAGGGCTGCTCCCCCTGCTGGCCTTGCTCACCGCTGCGCTGCTCTGAGGCTGTAGGTCGCCGCTCTCACTCCGACGGCGACCGTGGCCGTAGCCTCGCGACATGCGGAACCACCTCACGTTGTATCCCGACCTCACGGAGCAGCGCCGCAGCCAGGTCGTGCGCGATGTCCTCACCGTGCTGCTCGTCAGCTTCTTCATCTGGTGCGGCTTCCAGGTGCACGACCTCGTGGGCGCGCTGCCCGTCCAGGGAACCGGCGACCTCTCGAAAGGCCACAATGACGCGCTGACCGCCGCGGCGCTCGCTGACGTCGGGCTGATGCCCCGAGGCCATCCCACGACCGCCAACTGACCCTCACCCGAGCCCGGAGGACCCATGTGCCGCAGCATCAAGACCCTGCGACCGCCGTACGCCGACGACGTCACCGACGAGGACGTGCACGCGGCCGCGCTGCAGTACGTGCGCAAGATCGCAGGCATGCGCGCCCCGTCGGCGGCCAACCGCGACGCGTTCGACCGGGCGGTCGAGCAGATCGCTCTGAGCACGGCGGAGCTGCTGGGCTCCGTCGTCGTCCGTCCCGCGCCACGACGGATAGCGACCTCCACCATGGTCGATACGCCGGAGGGCGAACGGGACTAGCGTCGCAGCCGTGACAGAGCCGCACGACGGCGCCGCCGTCGTCATCGACGCTCTGCGGGTCGTTCGTGGCGGCGTGACCGCGCTCGACGCCGTGTCGTTCTCGGTGCCCGCTGGTCAGGTCACCGGCCTGCTCGGTCCCAGCGGCGGCGGGAAGACGACGCTGATGCGCGCGATCGTGGGAGTCCAGATCGTCGAGTCCGGCGACGTCACGGTGCTCGGGCTCCCCGCCGGGTCGCCGTCCCTGCGCTCGCGCGTCGGCTATGTGACCCAGTCGGCCTCGGTCTACCCAGACCTCACCGTGCGCGGCAACCTGCGCTACTTCGCCCGGATCCTGGGTGCCGACGACGACTCCGTGGAGCGCGCGATCGACGACGTCGACCTCCGCGCAGAGGCCGACCGGCTGGCGGGTCGGCTCTCCGGTGGCCAGCTCGGACGCGTGTCGCTCGCGACAGCGCTGCTCGACGCGCCGGAGCTGCTCGTCCTCGACGAGCCGACCGTGGGCCTCGACCCGGTGCTGCGCCGCGATCTCTGGGCCCTCTTCCACCGGCTGGCGAGCACCGGCGTCACGCTGCTCGTGTCGAGCCATGTGATGGACGAGGCATCGCGGTGCGAACGGCTGCTGTTGCTGCGCGACGGTCAGCTGCTCGCCGACGACACTCCCGCCGGGCTGCTGGCGCGGACGGGTGCACGCGACATGGAGCATGCGTTCCTCGCCCTGGTCGAGGGAGCGCCGTCGTGAGCGCGTCACGCACCCTCGCCACCGCGCGGCAAGTGCTGGGGCAGCTCCGGCACGACCATCGCACCGTCACCCTGATCATCGTCG
>JANMMN010000173.1:0-2528 GCA_031373405.1 Actinomycetes bacterium | reverse complement strand
AGGCTGCTGGTGCCAGAGTCCGACGCCTCGTACCCGCCGGACCCCCCACGGGACCCCCCTTCGTCACGGTCGTCCCGACCAGCACCAGGAGCCGACGTGCCGACCATCACCGTGAGCAATCTCGACGGTCATCTCGACCATCGCGAGGTCCCCGAGGGCACGACGGCCGCGGAGCTGTTTCCCGACCGCAGCATCGTCGTCGCCCGCGTCGGTGGTGAGCTGAAGGACCTGTCCTACGTCGTGGCTGACGGTGACGAGCTCGAGCCGGTGGCCGTCGACACCGAGGACGGCCGGTCGGTGCTCCGCCACTCGACCGCGCACGTGCTCGCCCAAGCCGTGCAGCAGCTCTTCCCCGAGGCCAAGCTGGGTATCGGCCCGCCGATCCGTGACGGCTTCTACTACGACTTCGACGTCGCCCGCCCGTTCACCCCCGAGGACCTCGCCGCGCTCGAGAAGCGGATGCAGGAGATCGTGAAGAGCGGGCAGCGCTTCTCCCGTCGGGTCGTCACCGAGGAAGCCGCTCGCGCCGAGCTCGCCCACGAGCCGTACAAGCTCGAGCTCATCGGGCTCAAAGCCGGCAGCACCGAGGGGGACCTCGATGACGTGATGGAGGTCGGCGGCACCGAGCTCACCATCTACGACAATCTCGACAACAAGACCGGCGAGCGGTCCTGGTGCGACCTGTGCCGTGGTCCGCACGTGCCGACCACGCGAGTGATCCCGGCGTTCAAGCTCATGCGCTCCGCGGCTGCCTACTGGCGCGGCAGCGAGAAGAACCCGATGTTGCAGCGCATCTACGGCACCGCATGGGAGAGCCGTGACGCGCTCAAGGCGCACCTCGCGTTCCTCGAGGAGGCCGAGAAGCGCGACCACCGTCGCCTGGGCACCGAGCTCGACCTGTTCAGCTTCCCGGAGCAGATCGGCTCCGGGCTCGCGGTGTTCCACCCCAAGGGCGGCGTCGTACGCCGAGCCATGGAGGACTACTCGCGCAAGCGCCATGAACAGGCCGGCTACGAGTTCGTCAACACCCCGCACCTGACCAAGGCGTCGCTGTTCGAGACCAGCGGCCACCTCGACTGGTACTCCGAGGGCATGTACCCGCCCATGGAGCTCGACGCCGAGTACGGACCCGACGGCGAGGTACGTCGCCCGGGGCAGAAGTACTACATGAAGCCGATGAACTGCCCCATGCACAACCTGATCTTCGACGCGCGGGGGCGGTCCTACCGCGAGCTGCCGCTGCGCCTCTTCGAGTTCGGCACGGTCTACCGCTACGAGAAGTCCGGCGTGGTCCACGGCCTGACCCGGGCCCGCGGCTTCACCCAGGACGACGCCCACATCTACTGCACCCTCGACCAGATGCCCGGTGAGCTCGACTCGCTGCTCACCTTCGTGCTGGGCCTGCTGCGCGACTACGGCCTGGACGACTTCTACCTCGAGCTCTCGACCAAGGACCCGGTCAAGTTCGTCGGCACCGACGACGACTGGGAGCGTGCCACCGACACCCTGCGAGCCGCGGCCGAGCGGCAGGGGCTCGAGCTGGTCCTCGACCCGGGAGGGGCAGCGTTCTACGGACCCAAGATCTCGGTGCAGGCGCGCGACGCGATCGGACGCACCTGGCAGATGTCGACCATCCAGGTCGACTTCAACCTGCCGGAGCGGTTCGGCCTCGAGTACACCGCCGCCGACGGATCGCGACAGCGCCCGGTCATGATCCACCGTGCGCTCTTCGGATCCATCGAGCGGTTCTTCGCCGTGCTCCTCGAGCACTACGCCGGTTCCTTCCCGGCGTGGCTCGCACCGGTGCAGGTCGTCGGCATCCCGATCACCGACGGGCACGTCGACTACCTCCGGGGCGTGGCCGCCCAGCTGCGGGAGCGGGGCATCCGGGTCGAGGTCGACACCTCCGACGACCGCATGCAGAAGAAGATCCGCAACGCGCAGAAGCAGAAGGTGCCCTACATGCTCATCGCGGGCGACGACGACGTCGCGGCCGGAGCAGTGTCCTTCCGCTACCGGGACGGCACGCAGAACAACGGTGTGTCGGTGGCCGACGCGGTCGCCGAGATCGTCGCCGCGGTCGAGTCACGCGTGCAGGTCTGATCCGATGAGCGGCGCCGACGAGTGGGACCGCCTCTGGACGCCGCACCGGATGGCGTACATCAAGGGCGAGAACAAGCCCACGCACACCGGTCCTGGTGAGGAGTGCGCCTTCTGTGTCGCCCCCTCGATCGAGGGGGGGTCCAGCCTCGTGGTCGCGCGCGGCGACCACGTGTACGCCGTGCTCAACCTCTATCCCTACAACGCGGGACACCTCATGGTCTGTCCCTATCGCCATGTCGCCGACTACACCGAGCTCGATCCAGCCGAGGTGGCCGAGCTCGCGGCATACACCCGGTCGCCGATGTCGGCCCTGCGACGGGCGTCAGGTGCGCAGGGTTACAACATCGCCATGAACCAGGCATCGATCGCCGGCGCCGCCATCGCCGGTCACCTGCACCAGCACGTGGTGCCGCGCTGGGGTGGGG
>JANMMN010000130.1:0-1510 GCA_031373405.1 Actinomycetes bacterium | reverse complement strand
GCCCGCCGCGCGCTTCGACCTCGTCCGTGTCGGCATCGCGATGTACGGGCTCTCTCCCGGCCCGGGGATCGGCAGCGCGCGCGAGCTCGGTCTGCGTCCCGTGATGTCGCTGCGGGCGCAGCTCGCATCGGTCAAACGGGTCGCCGCCGGATCCGGGGTCTCCTACGGCCAGATCTACTCCACGTCGAGCGCGAGCACCCTCGGTGTGGTCCCGCTCGGGTACGCCGATGGCATCCCGCGCTCCGCGAGCAACGTCGGCCCGATGCTCGTGGCCGGCGCCGCACGGACCGTCGCCGGTCGCGTGTGCATGGACCAGGTCGTGGTCGACCTCGGCGCCGCGGAGGCACGAGCGGGTGACGAGGTCGTGCTCTTCGGCGCCGACGGACCCACCGCCGACGAGTGGGCCGAGGCCTGCGGCACGATCGGCTACGAGATCGTCACGCGGATCGGTGCGCGGGTGCCGCGCGAGCACCTGGGGGTGACGTCATGAGCTCGGAGGAGCTGAGCCCGGGTCGGGTGGCCGGCGTCGTCGGCGCGCTGGGTGCCGCTGCCGCGGTGGGTGCGGCGATCGGCGTCGCCGCCGAGCGCGTGATCGTACGCCGTGCACTGCGCCCCGACTCCGAGCGGGACGAGCCGTTCGGTGGGCTGCGCGGACGCGTCGTACCCGTCGTCGCCGACGACGGGACGTCGCTGCACGTCGAGGTCGAGGACCCGCCGCCGGGCTCGGTCGCCGACCGCGTCGGCGACGAGCTCACCATCATCTTCAGCCACGGGTACGCCCTCGAGCAGGACTCGTGGCACTACCAGCGGCGTGACCTGCGCGCGCTCGGGCGGCTCGTGTTCTGGGACCAGCGCAGCCACGGCCGCAGCGGTCGCGGCCCGGCAGCCAACGCGACGATCGACCAGCTCGGCCGCGACCTCGCCGCGGTGATCGCGGCGACGGCGCCGACGGGGCCGATCGTCCTGGTCGGCCATTCGATGGGTGGGATGGCCGTGATGTCGTACGCGGCCCACCACCAGGACGAGTTCGGTGGGCGGATCCGCGGTGTGGCACTCATCGCGACGACGTCGGGCGGGCTCGCGGAGGTGCCGCTCGGCATGCCCAGGCCGATGGCCAGGCTGTTCCACACCGTCGCGCCCACGGTGGCCGGCGTTCTGGCGCGGTGCACGGACCTCGTCGAACGCGGCCGCCGGGCGGGCAGCGACATCGCCTACCTGCTCACCAAGATCTACTCGTTCGGCTCGAACGTCCCGCCCTCGCTCACCGGCTTCGTCCACCGCATGCTCTCCGCGACGCCGATCGATGTCGTGGCCGAGTTCCTGCCCACGCTCGAGTCGCACGACAAGCGCGCCGCGCTCGCGGCGGTCGGACAGGTCGACACGCTGGTCCTCGTCGGTGACTCCGACCGGCTCACGCCGGCCGGGCACAGCGACGAGATCGTGCGCCATGTGCCGGGGGCTGAGCTCGTGATCATCCCCGACAGCGGCCACATGGTCATGCTCGAGAAGT
>JANMMN010000114.1:0-4291 GCA_031373405.1 Actinomycetes bacterium | reverse complement strand
CGAAGATCGGAGACGCGCTCCAGATCCCGGACCGTCGCTACGACACGGAAACCCGCGTCTGCGGCCGACACTGCGGTCGCCAACCCGATACCTGATGAGGCCCCGGTCACGAGAACTACCCGGGCAGCGGTGTCGGTCATGCGGATCCTCGTGGATTGCCGGGTGGGGAACCCCTCACGGTAGGTCGACCCCCGCCAGGCTGCGACTCGGGACGGTGCGCAGTGCTCAGCGTGGGTGGCTCAGCTTGGGCGGCTCAGCGTGGGCGGCGGAGCGCGGTCGAACCGCGCACGACCATGTCGAGCGGGAGCACGACGTGCTGCGGCTCCGCGCTCGGGTCGTCGAGCCTGGCGAGCAGCGCCTGCGCGGCTCGGGCACCGATCTCCTCGACGGGCTGCACGATCGTCGTGAGGTCCAGATGCTCGGACATCTCGTGCCCGTCGAAGCCGACCACACTCACATCGCGTCCGGCTTCGAGTCCGTGGGCCCGCAGGGAGCGCAGCGCCCCGAACGCCATCTCGTCCGACATCGCGAACACCGCGGTCGGCGGGTTGGGTCGCGCGAGCAGCGTCGTCATCGCGCGTTCACCGCCAGCGGTGGTGAAGTGACCGCACGCCTCGAGGTCGGGATCGACCGCGAGGCCGGCCTCGAGCAGCGTGTCGCGGTAACCGACGTACCGGTTCTCCTCGGGACGGAACGGCGTCGGCAAGGGTCGACCGGAGATCAGGCCGATCCGCTCGTGGCCGAGGTTGATGAGGTGCTGCACCGCCATGCGTGCACCGGCGATGTCGTCGATGCCGATCGACGAGCAGCCGGGGCGGTCTGTGTCGATGAGTGCGACCGGGAGGTCGAGGTCGAAGATCTCGCTCACGCCCTCGGTGTCGGTGGGCAGCGAGATCACCAGGAAGCCGTCCACCCGGCGGCGCAGCTTGCGGTGCGGCGGCACGCGGTGGGTCTCGCTCGGATCGCCGATGCTGGAGAGGAGCAGGTCGAGCTCGGAGGCCTGGAGCACGCTCTCGATCCCGCTGAGCACCCGCGCGAAGTACCAGCGGGCGATGTACGGCGTGATCACGGCGATGCTCCCCGCACGACCGCTGGCGAGGCGCGAGGCCGCCGGGGAGACGACGTAGTCGAGCCGCTCGGCGACCTGACGGACCCGCTCACGGGTGACCGGATCGACGTTGGGCAGGCCGCGCAGAGCGCGCGAGACGGTAGCGGTGGACACCCCGGCCTCGCGCGCGATGTCACGGATGGTCATGGCCATGCCCGAGGCTCCTTCGCTGGCGTGCGCCGTCAGACTAAGGAGTCAGGGGGTGTTCCTGCAAGCGTTTACGCCGACCCGGCCGGGTTCCTGCGACAGGCGACGGCGCTCAGATTTACGCACCGGAGACGGGGTTTCCCCCTCGGTAGCGGCGTCCCACCTCGCTCGCTGGCCCACCCGGGGGAGCACGGGGATGATCTGGCCCTGAAACGGCTCACCGCTGTTACAGGTGCCGGGTAGCGTCGGAGGGTGCCCGAGACTCCCGCAGTCATGCCGCCCACCGTGGCAGCCATCGTTCTCGCCGGCGGGCGATCGAGCCGGTACGGATCCGACAAGCTGCTGGTCGAGATCGACGGTCGGTCGTTGCTCGACCGCGTCGTGCTCGCCGCGTCCGCCGCCGCGTCCGCCGTGGTGGTCGTCGGGGACGTCTCCGGCCCGCTCCCCCCCGGAGTGCGCGTGACGCGCGAGGAGCCGGCGTACGCCGGGCCCTTCGCGGCGGTCGCTGCCGGGATGCTGCTCGTCGATGCCGAGGTCGTGCTCGTGCTCGCGGGCGACCTCCTCGACCCGGCGCCGGCGATCGGTCCCCTGCTCGATGCCCTCGCCGCTCACCCCCACGCCGACGCCGCCGTCGTCGTCGACCGCGACGGTGGTGGTCGGCGCCAGCCCCTGCTCGCGGCGTTCCGGGTGCTGCCCCTGCGCGGGTGCATCGCCGGCGTCGACTCCGTCGGTCGCCCCGCGAGCGCGCTGTTCGACGGGCTGCATGTCGTGGAGGTCGCCGACCCAGCTCAGTGGTCGCGTGACGTCGACACCCCCGCGGATCTCGAGGGCTGACCGGGTCGGACGTCGCGCTAGTAGCCGCGCACCACGACACCGCGCGACACCGCGGCGTCGAACGCGTCCAGCAGCACCGTCGTCGCGGCGATGCTCTCGGTCTGATAGCCGAGATCGGGTGGCACCGTCGTCCCGCCGGGCCAGGTGTGACCACCGTCGGTCACCGTCACCAGCGACACCGTGACATCGTCGCGGCACCCCGTGAACGTGGTCGACGTGACGTCGGCCGCGGGCTGGCCCCCGGTCTGGGTCGAGCAGCCGAAAGCCGCTGCCCACCGGGCGATGTCGTCGACGATCGGCCCGTTGTAGAACGGGCTGCCGAACGCGGCCAGCTCCGCCGCGGTCGACGCGGACGGTGTCGCGGGGTCGGACGGTGTCGCGGGTTCAGACGGCGTCGGCGGATCCAGAGGTGTGGGCTCCGGGACGGAGATCCCGTCGTAGGCCACCAGTGCGTCGGAGCTGCCGTGCATCGCAACGACCGTCAACGGGCGCGCGTTCTCGCAGGGGGGCACGAGGTTGAAGCCGGCCACGGGCGCGATGCCGGCGAGGAGGTCGGTGCGGCAGGCCAGCACGGTGGCGAAGGCGGCGCCGCCGGAGATGCCCGTGGCGAAGACCCGGCTCGCGTCGACGCAGTACGCCGTGGTCACGGTGTCGACGAGTCCGCTGACGAACGCGACGTCGTCGGGCGATCCAGGACCGTCGAAGCCGGGCACGGTCCAGTGGATCGGGAGGGTGCCGTCGGCCGGACCGATGCCCTGCGGTGTGAGGACGGCGTACCCGCGCTGGCCGGCGACGGCCGGCAGGTCGGTGTAGGCCTCGATGTCGTCGACCGTGCCGCTCGTGCCGTGCAGCAGGATCACCAACGGCACCGGCCGGCGCCCGTCGTAGGTCGGCGGGAGGGTGAGGCGATAGCTGCGCAGGGTGTCACCGGTCGAGACGGTGCCCTCGACCACGCGGCCGGGCTCGCCGTTCGGGGTGCGGACCGGGTCGCAGCGCAGCGAGGCGTTGGAGATCGCTGGGCTCGGGTCGGCGCCCCCGTGCAGCACGAGGACGATCGCGACGAACGAGACGACCGCCGCGACCAGGGTCGCCAGCAACCAGCGCAGCACCGTGTGATCACGGCCCGCGCTGCGTCCCCCCGGATAGCTCTCGCCCACGTCGACTCCTGGAACGCACCACCGCCGAACCGCCCCCCTCGAGCGGTCCGTTCAGTGGAACGGCGTTCCGTCGAACGACGCTAGCGGGTCACGGCGGCGGCGGCTACCGGTTCACCCGATCGTGGACGTCCGGGGGGCGGCAGGTCGGCTCAAGCAGGAGGGGCCCACGAGGGGCGGCGGCGCCCGAGGAACGCCGTCATGCCCTCGCGAGCCTCGTCGCTGGCGAACAGACCGGCCGACAGCTCGGCCGTCCACGCGAACGCCTCCGCGCGCGGCATCGTCGGGACGCGGCGCAGCAGCTCCTTGGTGCGCGCCAACGCCTCCGGCCCGCCGAGGAGGAGCCGGTCGACGTAGGCCTGCACGACGGAGTCGAGCGCGTCGTCCTCCGCCACCGCCGTGACCAAGCCGGCCTCGCGCACCCGCTCCGCGGAGACCCGCTCCCCGGTGAGCAGCAGCTCGCGCGCGTGCGACGGAATCATCCGCGCGAGGCACACGACCGAGATGACCGCCGGTGCCACTCCGACGCGCACCTCGCTGAAGGCGAATCGCGCCGACTCGGCCGCGACCGCCAGGTCAGCGGCGGCGACCAGCCCGTTGCCACCTCCCGCGACATGACCTTGCACCCGCGCGATGATCGGCTTGGGGTGCTCGAGCATCGCCTCGAGCACGGCGACGAGCGCACGCGGGCCACTGCCGGAGAAGCTCGCGGCGTCGTCGCTGGATACCCCCGCGAGGTCGGCACCGGCGCAGAACGTCGTGCCCTCACCGGTGAGCACGACAACGCGTACGCCGGAGTCCTGGGCCGCCTCGGCGAGGTACGCCACGAGAGCGGTGAGCGCCTCGGCCGTGAGGACGTTGCGCGTCTCGGGCGACGCCAACGTGATCGTCGCGATGCCACCGGACACGCCGTACCGCACGGCACTCATCGCCCACCCCCCGCTCGCTCAGGTCCTCGAGTTACACCTCGAACCGACCCGGTGGCGGCGCGGAACCGGCGGGTGGGGGTGTTTAAAGCCGCCCGGGGGCACGGTTTGCCCATCAATCG
>JANMMN010000098.1:0-8787 GCA_031373405.1 Actinomycetes bacterium | reverse complement strand
GCGGCGGCGAGCCCGGCCCACTGACCGGCGAGGCGGTCCTCGACGAGTGCCGCAAGTCGCGCGGCGGAGGCTGCATCCGTCACGGCGACCGGCGGGACGTACGCCGCTGCGGCGGCTCCCGGCGTGCCTCCCAGCGTGATGATCCGAGCGCGGAGGCGGTCGCGCTGGGCCCGGTGCCCGGCCATGGCCGAGGTGGCCCGGCTCCGTGCCGCGCCACGCAGCGGTGCGGCCACGAGCCCGTAGGCGTAGATCGCGGCCTCGGTACCGTCGAGCACCGTGGCGAGGGAGTCGATCTCGCTCATCCGGTGCCTCCCAGGAGCACCTGTGCCGCCGCGGCTGCGCCGGCGCCGGCCAGCACGATGACCCGCGCGTGCTCGGGGTCGACCGCGCGGACGGACTGGGAGGCCCGCGCACGCGCCGCCTCCGTCTCGCCTGCGCGCAGCGCGCGCACGACGCCGGCCGGGGTCGTGCTCGACGAGGTGCTCGTGGACGGGCTCGGTGTCCCGCTCGGCGAGCCCGGCGACAGACCGGTCGACGGCGAGGCGCTGGGGGTGGGGGAGCCGGATGCCGGCAGGTCGGCCAGGCGGTCCGGGTCGATCGCCTGGCGGTAGGCCTCGTGCCGCTCGCCGAGGAGACGCAGCCGCGTGGCCGTCGCAGTCGGCAGGGTCGCCGTGCTCGCGACGTACAGCGCGGTGAGCCTGGCCTCGGCCCGACCGACCTCGGCGCGAAGGGCACGGTCCGGGTCCTCCGGGCCGCCCGGCTCGGTCGGTGCCGGTTCGCCCCCGGACTGTCGCGTGCACCCGACCAGCGCTGCGGTCGCGGCCGCGGCCAGGGTGAGCCGCACCACGTCGCGGCGGGTCAGCTCGGGATGGTCGGGCACGACCGACACACTCTCACGCACGCCGCCCGGCTCACTCCGGTGGGACGGCGGGGCACCGTGCCCGTGACGGTCCGTGCGCACCCGCGGTCACCGGTAGGCTGCCGCCCTGACAACTGCACGACCACAACAGGACCCCCACAACAGCACAGCACCGTGATCGCACCGCCCCCTCGCGGGCCGCGCGCCGGTGCCAGGAGGCGCCCCATGCCCGCCCGCCCAGGCCGCAACCCCGGAGCCGCGCCACGTCGCTCCGACACCGGTCGCCACGACCAGGTCGTCGCGTTGCTCACCCCTCCCGTGCGGGCCACCGGCCTCGAGCTCGAGGACGTCGAGCTGCGGACGGTCGGTCGTCGGCTCGTGGTCCGGGTGCTCGTCGACAGTGAGCGAGGAGTGAGCCTCGACGAGGTGGCGAGCGCCGCGCACATCGTCTCGGAGCTTCTCGACGGGTCCGACGTGTTCGGGGTCGAGCCCTACACCCTCGAGGTGTCCTCACCCGGTGTCGACCGCCCGCTGACCCTGCCTCGGCACTGGCGCCGCAACATCGGTCGTCTGGTCGCGCTGACCCTCACCGACGGACAGCAGGTGGCCGGTCGCATCACGATCCTCTCCGACACCGAGGTCGAGCTCGAGCTCGACACCAAGGGCCGCAAGTCCCGCCGTACCGTGGCGTACGCCGGCATCGCCAAGGCACTCGTGCAGGTGGAGTTCTCCCGCGCCGCGACCGCGGACCTCGGCGACGAGACCGACAGCGGCGCGGACGACGACGAGACCGACCTCGGCGACACCGACACCGACACCGACACCGACACCGACACCGACACCGACACCGACACCGACACCGACGACGACCTCGACGACACGGAGAGCTGACCCATGGACATCGACGTCAGTGCCCTCCAGGCGCTCGTCCGCGAGAAGGAGCTCTCCTACGACCTCGTGGTCGACACCCTCGAGCAGGCGCTCCTGCTCGCCTACCTCCGCAGTGAGGGCGCCGCGGCGTCGGCCCGGGTGGAGCTCGACCGCACGAACGGCCACGTCACGGTGTGGGCCCGCGAGCCTGCCGTCGACGGCGTTCCCGGTCGCGAGTTCGACGACACCCCCGACGGTTTCGGCCGGGTAGCGGCCACCACGGCGCGCCAGGTGATCCTGCAGCGACTGCGCGAGGCCGAGGACGACGTGACCTTCGGCGAGTTCGTCGGCACCGAGGGTGACCTCGTGTCGGGCATCGTGCAGCAGGGCAACGACCGCCGGATGGTCTTCGTCGACCTCGGGCGGATCGAGGCCGTGCTGCCGCCGCAGGAGCAGGTGCCGGGGGAGAAGTACACCCACGGCTCGCGGCTCAAGTGTCACGTCGTCTCGGTCGCGAAGACCCTGCGGGGTCCGCGCGTCACGGTCTCGCGCACCCACCCCAACCTGGTGCGTTCGCTGTTCGCCCTCGAGGTCCCGGAGATCGCCGACGGGTCGGTCGAGATCGCCGCCATCGCTCGTGAGGCGGGTCACCGCACCAAGATCGCGGTCCACTCCACCGTCCCCGGGCTCAACGCCAAGGGTGCCTGCATCGGGCCGATGGGTCAGCGGGTGCGCGCGGTGATGGCCGAGCTGCACGGCGAGAAGATCGACATCGTCGACTGGTCCGAGGACCCCGCGGAGATGGTCGGCTATGCCCTCTCTCCCGCCCGGGTCACCTCGGTCACCGTGGTCGATGAGGTCGCGCGGGCCGCGCGGGTGATCGTCCCGGACTACCAGCTCTCGCTCGCGATCGGTCGCGAGGGTCAGAACGCCCGCCTCGCTGCCCGGCTCACCGGCTGGCGCATCGACATCCGGTCCGACACGGAGCCCACCGGCACCGCGGAGGGCGACCAAGGTCGTGAGCGTGAGTGACCGGGCTCCGGGCGAGGTAGACTCCTCCCTGGTCGGTCGCCTGGCCGCTCCTGCCGCTGCGCGCACCCCGGTGCGCACCTGCGTCGGGTGCCGTGTCCGGGGCGATCGCACCGCGCTGGTGCGCGTGCTCGTGGTCGAGGGCCTGCTGGTCCCCGACCCGGGAGCGCGCCTGGCCGGCCGGGGGGCCTGGTTGCACCCCGACCCGGCCTGTCTCGACCTCGCCGTACGCCGTCGGGCGCTGCCGCGGGCCCTCCGGGTCCCGGGGCCGCTCGAGGACACCGCGGTGCGGGCCGAGATCGAGCGCCGGCACGACGAGTTCGGCACGACCTCACGTCCGGTGACACCGCCGACGTGAGCGCAGGTCACCACCAACCGTCCACCACGATCGGGAGCGACAAGGACATGAGCCTCCGATGAACGCCCAGCGATGAGCGTGTCCGTGCACGTCTGAGTGGTCCGGGTCGACCCCGATTCCGGACCGAGTACAGGAGAACTGTGTCGAAGGTCCGGGTCTACGAGCTCGCCAAGGAGCTCGGAGTCGAGAGCAAGGCCGTCGTGGCCAAGCTCCAGGAGATGGGTGAGTTCGTCCGTTCGGCGAGCTCCACCATCGAGGCGCCGGTCGTGCGCCGTCTCAGGGAGTCGTTCCCCACCGCCGCTGCGGCGCCGGCTTCGAAGGCCGCTGCCAAGCCCAAGCCCGCTGGGCCCGCACCCGCGGCTCCGGTCGCGGTGGCGCAGGTCGTCGCGCCGGTGGCCCCCCCGGCACCGGTTGTCACGGCAGTGCCCGCCGCCCCGGCCGCCACGGCCGCCACGGCGACACCTGAGGTCGAGGCCCCCACGGCCCCGCGCGGCCCGCGTCCGGGCAACAACCCCTTCACCGACCGCAGCGTCGAGGCACCCCCGCGCCCGGCCGGGCCGGGCGCCGTGCCTGGTGCCCCGCGTCCCCCCCGCCCGGGCAACAACCCGTTCACCGACCGCAGCGTCGAGCGCCCCGCGGCCGGCGCCGGCAGCGTCCCCGGTGCCCCCCGCCCGCCGATGCGTCCCGGCGGCAGCGTCCCCGGTGCCCCGCGTCCCAACCCGGGCATGATGCCTGGCCAGCGTCCCGACCGCCCGTCCGGCCCAGGTGGTCCCGGTGCTGGTCGTCCGTCCGGTCCCGGTGGCCCGGGCGCCGGGCGTCCCGGCGGCCCCGGCGCGGGTCGCCCCGGTGGTCCCGGTGCCGGTCGTCCCGGCGGCGGTGGCTTCGGCGCCCCGCGTCCCGGTGGCGGTGGCGGTGCCGGTGCCGGGGGTGGCTTCGGCGCCCCGCGTCCCGGCGGCTTCTCCGGTCGCCCCGGCGGCGGTGCCAACCGTGGCACCACGGCAGGTGCCTTCGGCCGACCCGGCGGCAAGCCGGCTCGTGGCCGCAAGTCCAAGCGGGCGAAGCGCCAGGAGTTCGACAACATGTCGGCCCCGTCCATGGGCGGCGAGATCCGTCCCATGGGCCAGGGTCAGGTCGTGCGCCTCGCGCGCGGCTCGACCCTCACCGACTTCGCCGACAAGGTGGGCATCAACCCCGGCATCCTGGTCACCGTCCTGTTCAACCAGGGCGAGATGGTCACGGCCACCCAGTCGGTCAGTGACGAGACGCTGATCCTGCTCGGCACCGAGCTCAACTTCGACGTGCAGGTCATCTCCCCGGAGGACGAGGACCGTGAGCTCCTCGAGAGCTACGACCTCGAGTTCGGCGAGGACGAGGGTGACGAGGCCGACTGGGTCGCCCGACCCCCGGTCGTCACGGTGATGGGCCACGTCGACCACGGCAAGACCAAGCTCCTCGACGCCATCCGCAACACCAACGTGGTGGCGAAGGAGGCCGGTGGGATCACCCAGCACATCGGTGCGTACCAGATCGTGGCGCGTCCCGACACCGACGCACCGCGGGCGATCACCTTCATCGACACGCCGGGTCACAAGGCCTTCACGGCCATGCGCGCCCGCGGCGCGCAGGTCACCGACATCGCGATCCTCGTGGTGGCGGCCGACGACGGCGTGAAGCCGCAGACCATCGAGGCGCTCAACCACGCCAAGGCGGCCGGCGTGCCGATCGTGGTCGCGGTCAACAAGGTCGACAAGGAGGGTGCCGACCCGGTCAAGGTGCGCGGTCAGCTCACCGAGTACGGCCTCGTTCCCGAGGAGTACGGCGGCGACACGATGTTCGTCGACGTCTTGGCCAAGGCCGGTCAGGGCATCGACGACCTGCTCGACGCGCTGCTGCTCACCGCCGACGCGGCGCTCGACCTGCGCGCCAACCCGCACCAGGCCGCCCAGGGCGTCTCCATCGAGGCGCACCTCGACCGCGGTCGCGGCCCGGTCGCCACGGTGCTCGTGCAGCGCGGCACGCTGCGTCCGGGTGACTCGATCGTCGTGGGCGACGCCTATGGCCGCGTGCGCGCCATGCTCGACGAGCATGGCAACACCCTGAGCGAGGCAGGCCCGGCCCGTCCGGTGCAGGTCCTCGGTCTCACCGCGGTCCCGGGTGCCGGCGACAACATGCTCGTCGTCGACGACGACCGCACCGCCCGTCAGATCGCGCAGACCCGTGAGGCTCGCGAGCGCAACGCGGCACTGGCCCAGGCCCGTGGCCGCCGCACGCTCGAGGATTTCCTCAAGGCGCTGGAGAAGGGCGAGGTCCAGGAGCTCAAGCTCATCCTCAAGGGCGACGTGGCCGGCTCGGTCGAGGCCCTCGAGGACGCTCTGCTCAAGATCGACCTCAGCGACGAGGTCACGCTCCGGATCCTCGACCGCGGTGTCGGTGCGATCACCCAGAACGACGTCAACCTCGCGACCGTCGACGATGCCATCATCATCGGCTTCAACGTGCGCTTCGCCGAGCGGGTGGCCGAGCTGGCCGACCGCGAGGGCGTCGACGTCCGCTTCTACTCGGTGATCTACTCGGCCATCGACGACATCGAAGCGGCGCTCAAGGGCCTCTACAAGCCCGTCTACGAGGAGGTGGCCCTCGGCAGCGCCGAGGTCCGCGAGGTCTTCCGCTCGAGCAAGTTCGGCAACATCGCCGGCTGCCTCGTGCGCACGGGCCTCATCCGACGCAACGCGAAGGCGCGCCTCGTGCGCGACGGAGCGGTCGTGGCGGACAACCTCTCGATCGACACGCTGAGGCGGTTCAAGGACGACGCCACCGAGGTCCGCGAGGGCTACGAGTGCGGTATCGGCCTCGGGTCCTACAACGACATCAAGACCGACGACGTCATCGAGACGTTCGAGATGCGCGAGAAGCCGCGGGCCTGACCGTTCGACCCAGGAGGACGTCGTGTTCGTGGGAACCCTCGAGCTCGACGTCCTCCTGGGCGACGTGCATTCGCGCAAGGACAAGCGTGGTCTGATCCGCCCGGTGATCGCCGAGCTCCGACGCTCGTTCGAGGTGTCGGTTGCCGAGGTCGACCACCAGGACCTGCACCGCCGGGCCATGATCGGCGTGGGGGTGGTGGCCGCGTCGGCGGCGCACTGCGAGGAGGTCCTCGGCTCCTGCGAGAGGCTCGTTGCGGCACGACCCGAGCTCGAGCTGCTCAGCGCCCACCGGACGCTGCGCAGCAGCACCGACGACTGACCCCACGCGCGGGCAGCAGGCACCCCGCACCACCGACCACTGCTCCTGGTGAAAGGACGCCGACATGGCCGACCCGGCCCGCGCCCGCAAGCTCTCCGACCGCATCCGCGTGATCGTGGCCGAGACCTTGGAGATGCGCATCAAGGACCCGCGCCTCGGGTTCATCACCATCACCGACGCCCGCGTCACCGGCGACCTCCACGAAGCGACCGTCTACTACACGGTCTACGGGAGCGAGGCCGAGAAGGTCGACACCGCGGCGGCCCTCGAGAGCGCCAAGGGCGTGCTGCGCACGGAGATCGGCCGACAGACCGGCGTCCGCTTCACCCCGACGCTCGCGTTCGTCGCCGATGCCGTTCCCGAGAACGCGCTGCTGATCGCGGACCTCCTGCACCTGGCGGCGGTCGCGGACGCCGGCGTGCACGAGCAGGCCGCGGTCGCGACGTACGCCGGTGAGGCGGACCCCTACCGCAAGCCCCGTGAGGACGACGACACGGACGACGACGAGGACGACGACGAGGACGACGACGAGGACGACGACGACTCGGGCGACGATCTCGACCCGGTCGACGCGCCGGCGGAGCGCTCCGAGTGACCTGGACCGCAGCGCCGGAGGAGTCCGACTGGGAGGCCACGGTCGCAGACCTCACGGCCGGGCGCCCGGTCCTGCTGCTCGCTCACGTCTCCCCGGACGCCGACGCGTTGGGATCCGCCCTGGCGGTCGGCCTCGCGCTGGAGTCGCTCGGCGTCGACGTCGCCGTGTCCTTCGGCGACGACCCGTTCGAGGTGCCGCGCATCCTGCGCGCGCTGCCCGGCCAGCATCTGCTCGTCGCACCCGACGACCTCACCGAGCGCCCTGTCGTCGTCTCCTTCGACGTCAGTGCCATCGAGCGCCTCGGCGTGCTGCAGGCGAGGGCCGAGGCCGCCGAGGTCTTCGTCGCGGTCGACCACCACACCTCCTACACGGCGTTCGGACGCCGTCACCTCGTCGACGTCACTGCTCCCGCGACCGCGGTCCTCGCGCTCGACCTCGTCGACCGGCTCGGTGTCGAGCTCGATGCGACGATCGCGACGCCGATCTATGCCGGCATCGTCACCGACACCGGGTCGTTCAAGTACGCCGCGACGACACCGCACACCCACGAGGTCGCCGCGCGGCTGCTCGCCACCGGCATCAGGCACGACCTGATCTCCCGGCACATCTACGACGACGAGCCGTTCGGCGCGCTGCGTCTCCTCGGTGCCGCACTCGACCGCGCGGTCCTCGAGGAGCCGGCGGTCGGCGGTCTCGGGCTGGTCTGGACCCTCGTCACCGAGCTCGACCGCTCCGCGTTCGGGCTGGGTCTCGACGCGGCCGAGCGGGTCATCGACGTCCTGCGCATCGCGAACGAGGCCGAGGTCGCCTGCGTGCTCAAGCACGACGACCGCGGCGACTGGCGGGTGTCGATGCGGAGCAAGGGCCGCGTCGACGTCTCCGCGGTGGCGCTCGCCCTCGGCGGTGGGGGCCACCGCTTCGCGGCGGGGTTCACCGGACGGGGCACCGCGGTCGAGGTCCTGCGCACGGTGCGCGAGGTGCTGGCCGTCGCGCCGCACCTTCCGGAGTAGCCGTGGCTCGCGGCCCTCGCGCGCGCACCGCACCGGACGGGCTCGTGGTCGTCGACAAGCCCGCGGGGATGACGAGCCACGACGTCGTGTCGCGGCTGAGGCGGATCGCCGGCACCCGCAAGGTCGGGCACGCAGGCACCCTCGACCCGATGGCCACCGGCGTCCTGCTCATCGGGGTCGAGCGTGCCACCCGGCTGCTCGGTCGGCTCGCGCTCACCGACAAGGACTACGTCGCCACGCTGCGGCTCGGCGTCCGCACGGTCACCGACGACGCCGAGGGCGACGAGCTCGAGCGCGTGCCGGCCGCCCACCTCACCGATGCGCAGATCGCCGTCGGGGTCGAGGCCCTCACCGGTGAGATCGAGCAGCGGCCGACCGCGGTCAGCGCCATCAAGGTCGACGGCGTACGTTCCTACACCCGCGTGCGGGCCGGCGAGGAGGTCGAGCTGCCGGCTCGTCCCGTCACCGTGTCGCGCTTCCTCGTCGACGCCATCCACCGCCACGGCGAGACCGTCGACGTCGAGGTCCGACTCACCGTGACCTCGGGCACCTACGTCCGGGCGCTGGCCCGCGACCTCGGTGAGGGGCTCGGGGTCGGTGGGCACCTGACCGCGCTGCGGCGCACCCGGGTCGGCCCTTTCGGTCTCGACGTCGCGCGCACGCTCGAGGAGCTCGAGGAGTCTTTCTCGCTGCTCCCGTTGGCCGAGGTCGTCGCCTCGTCGTATCCGCGGGTCGACGTCGACGAGGCGACGGCGGTCCAGATCCTGCACGGCGGGCGGATCCCGGCGGGTCCGCACGAGTCCGGTGCGGTCGGGATCTTCGG
>JANMMN010000084.1:0-8609 GCA_031373405.1 Actinomycetes bacterium | reverse complement strand
CGACGAGCCAGTCCTTGCCGGCCTGCGCCTCGGTCGTGATGTCGCCGCGCTGCTTGCCACCGGCGGTGACGATCCGAGACGCGACACCGTCGTCGAGCAGGTCGCGCGCGTGCGAGAGCCGCGCCTCGAGCACCGGGCTGGGCTTGCCCCAGAACTGCGCGGCACCGAGCACCACCACGGCGTCGGTGCGGCTGCGGTCGTCGTACGCCGCGGCTTGCAGCACGCGACCCAGCGCCAGGAGCGGGACCACCGCTGCCACCACGAGCACCACCAGCAGCAGCCCGGCGACCGCCCGTCGCAGCCGTGACCGTCGGCGCGGCACGCCGGGCACCGTGCGCGCCTCCGTCTGCAGGGTCATGGCACCAGTGTCGCTGATGTACGCCGACGTGACTGCCTCAGACGGTCCGTACACCGGACGCACAGGTGTGTCGGGCCGCACTCACAGGTTCGACCAGCAGGTTCGTGGTCACGAGGAGCACCTCGAACCTCGCCCCACGGACGACCTGACCCAGGAGCTGACGATGAACGATCATGAGACCCAGAACCAGACCACCGGCCGAGACCGGGCCTCCGCCCGTCGTTGGGGCGCGGCAGCGGCGCTCGTCGCCGCCGGGCTCGCCGGCGGCATCGTCCTGGCCGGGACGGTGACGGCCAACGCAGCCGACGCCACTCCCTCCCCCTCGGCGACCTCCGGGGCCCCATCAGCCGATCCGTCGAAGTCCGTGTGCAACGGCGAGACCGCCCTCACCGGCGACGTCGCCGACAAGGTCAAGGCCGCAGCGCTCGCGAAGTACCCCGGCGCCACCGTCGTCCGCCTCGAGACCGACTCCGACGGCGCCTACGAAGCCCACCTCACCACCACCGACGGCAAGCACCTCGTCGTCGCCGTCGACAAGGCCTACGCCGTCACCGCCACCCAGGAGATGACCGGACGCGGCCCCGGCGGACCCGGTGGCCCCGGCGGACCCGGTGGCCCCGGCGGTCCTGGCGGTCCCGGCGGCGCGGCGGGTTCGACTCCGAGCGCGACCACGAGCAGCAGCGCGTCGAGCACCTGATCACCGCACGTCGGACCTGACCGGACCGGCGTGAGACTTCCTCCCCCTGGGGCTGCCCCGCCGACCTGACTGTCGGCGGGGTGGCCCCGTCCCACCGAGGTTCGATGCGCGCTGCTCAGCGCGTGTCGGAGCTCGCCTCCGCCAGCGCGGCGCGCCCGGCCTCGAGGCGCGCAACTGGCACGCGGAACGGTGAGCACGACACGTAGTCGAGCCCGACGCGGTGGAAGAAGTGCACCGACTCGGGGTCGCCCCCGTGCTCGCCGCACACACCGAGCTTGAGGTCGGGTCGCGTCGCGCGCCCCTCCTCCGCGGCGATCTGCACGAGCCGGCCCACGCCGTCGACGTCGAGCGACTCGAACGGCGAGACGGTGAAGACACCCTTGTCGAGATAGGCGGCGAAGAACTCCGCCTCCACGTCATCGCGGCTGAAGCCCCACGTCGTCTGGGTCAGGTCGTTGGTGCCGAAGGAGAAGAACTCCGCGACCTCGGCGATGCGGTGAGCGGTGAGCGCCGCGCGCGGCAGCTCGATCATCGTGCCGACCGGGATGTGGAGGTTGATGCCTTCGCGCGCGGAGATCTCCTGCACGATCCCGTCGGTCTCGTCGGCCACGAGGTGCAGCTCCATCACCGAGCCGACGAGCGGCACCATGATCTCGACCCGCGGGTCACCGCCCGCGTGGATCCGCTCGACCGTCGCCTCCGCGATGGCGCGCACCTGCAGCGCGAAGAGCCCCGGCACGACCAGCCCGAGGCGTACGCCGCGGAGCCCCAGCATCGGGTTGGACTCGTGCAGCCGCTCGACCGCTGCGAGCAACGAGAGGTCGGCCGCGACCGGGCTGCCGTGCGCGTGCGCGACCGCGACCCGGACCGAGAGCTCGGTGAAGTCGGGCAGGAACTCGTGCAGAGGCGGATCGAGCAGTCGGATGGTCACGGGCAGACCGTCCATCTGCTCGAGCAGCTCGATGAAGTCTTGGCGCTGCAGGGGAAGCAGCGCGGCCAGAGCGGCGTCCCGGTCATCGCCGGACTCGGAGAGGATCACCCGCTCGATGAGCACCCGACGGTCGCCCAGGAACATGTGCTCGGTGCGGGTGAGGCCGATGCCCTCGGCGCCGAGGTGCCGTGCACGGGCGGCGTCCTCCGGCGTGTCGGCGTTCGCACGCACGCGAAGTCGGCGGGTGGCGTCCGCGTGCGCGAGCAGACGGTCGACCGAACGCACCAACGCCGCGGTGTCGGCGTCGGAGTCGCTCACCGCCTGCTCAAGACCCTGCTCCAGGTAGGTCACGACCGGCGACGGCTTGACCGGGACGCTGCCGAGGAAGACCTCGCCGGTGGCCCCGTCGATGCTGATCACGTCACCCTCGAGGATCCTCAGGTCGGCGACGCGCGCGAACTTGGCTGCGACATCGACGTCGAGCTCCTCGGCGCCACACACACACGTCGTGCCCATACCTCGGGCGACGACGGCCGCATGGCTCGTCTTCCCGCCGCGCGAGGTCAGGATCCCTCCTGCCGCGATCATTCCCTCGAGGTCGTCGGGGTTGGTCTCCTTGCGGACGAGGATGACCTGCTCCCCGCGGGCGGCCCAGGCAACGGCGGTCGCCGAGTCGAACACCGCACGCCCGACCGCGGCGCCGGGAGACGCGGCCATCCCCCGGGTGACGAGCGTGCGTGGAGAGTGGGAGTCGAACTGCGGGAACATCAGCTGTGCGAGCTGCGCCCCGGTGACCCGGTCGAGCGCCTCGTCCTCGGTGATGAGGTTCTCGTCGACGAGTTGCGTGGCGATCCGGAAGGCGGCCGCCGCCGTGCGCTTGCCGACGCGGGTCTGAAGCATCCAGAGCGTGCCGCGCTCGATGGTGAACTCGATGTCGCACAGGTCGCGGTAGTGCGTCTCGAGGCGACGCATCGCGCTCATCAGCTCGCTGTGGGCGGCGCCGTCGATGTCCTTGAGGTCATCGAGGCTCAGCGTGTTGCGGATACCGGCGACGACATCCTCGCCCTGAGCGTTGACGAGGTAGTCGCCGTACGCACCAGGGGCTCCGGTGGAGGGATCACGGGTGAACGCGACACCGGTGCCGCTGGTCTCGCCGAGGTTGCCGAACACCATCGTGCAGATGTTCACTGCCGTCCCGAGGTCGTGCGGGATGCGCTCACGGCGCCGGTAGATCCGCGCGCGGTCGGTGTTCCAGGAGTCGAAGACGGCGCGGATCGCGAGGTCGAGCTGCTCGCGGGGGTGCTGCGGGAAGTCGCTCCCGGTCTCCTCGCGCACGATGTCCTTGAACCGCTGCACCAGAGCGCGCAGGTCGTCGACGTCGAGGTCGACGTCGGACGCGACGCCCTTGTGAGACTTGGCGTTGTCGAGCTCGCTCGCGAACCTCTCGCCCTCGATGTCGAGGACTGTCTTGCCGAACATCTGGATGAGGCGGCGGTAGGAGTCCCACGCGAACCGCTCGCTGCCGGCCGCCTCGGCCAGTCCGACGACGCTGGCGTCGTTGAGGCCGATGTTGAGGACAGTCTCCATCATCCCGGGCATCGAGAACTTCGCGCCGGAGCGAACGCTGACGAGGAGCGGGTCGTGGCGGTCGCCGAGCCGGCGGTCGATCTGGTCCTCGAGGCGTCGCAGGGCCGCGGTCACCTGCACGCGCAGGTTCGGCGGCTCTTTCCCTGCTGCGAGGTAGGTCCGGCAGGCCTCGGTCGTGATCGTGAAGCCCGGCGGCACCGGCAGACCCAGCCGCGTCATCTCGGCGAGGTTGGCGCCCTTGCCGCCGAGGAGGTCCTTGAGGTCCTTCGAACCCTGGCTGAAGTCGAAGACGTAGTGGGTGGCGCTGCTGGGCATGACGCGTGCCTCCGGTCTGGGCGCACTCAGACCGCGAGGAGTCGCGGCCGGACGACGAGGGCCGGGAGTCCTCATGACCGGACGCTAGCAACGCCACGACAACCCCTTTGACGTGGTTTTCGGCTAAGCCGGCCACCGTTACGCACACCACACCCTCCGGGTTGTGGTGTGCGGGGCTCGTGGTTTGCCGCGGGTGGCCGCGATCCGTTGGCGCGACTGCGATCAGGCCGAGGCGCGGGCCCGCGCCTCCTCGAGCAGGTGCGCGAGCGTGCGCTCGGGCTGTGCTCCGGAGACTGCCACAGCAGCGGCCGACAGGCCGAACTGGTCCGAGGGCTCCCCGGCGTCGGCGACGAAGGTCGGCACCGACGAGATGCCCAGCTCACGCCCGAGGGCGAGCGTGGTGCTCAGCTCCTCGGTCGCGCCGTACCGCTCGCGCACGTCGTCAACGGCCTCACCGGTCACGGCCGCCACGACGTCGACGAGCACCTCGCGGTCGGTGATGTCGAGACCTCGCTCGAAGTACGCGGAGTAGAGCGCGAGGAGCACGCCGTGCTGGCGCGGGTCGCCGTCGTAGGAGTAGGCGAGGGTGTGCGCGGCGAGGGTGTTAGGTGCCTTGGGCATGGCCGCGAAGTCGAACGAGATGCCCACCTCGAGCCCGAGGCCATGGACTCGTTCGAGCTCGGCGTCGAGGGCCTCGGCCCCGCCGAAGTGCGGCTCGAAGAATCCGCGCATCGCCACGCCCTCAGCCGGCAGGTCCGGCTGCAGCTGGTAGGGGCGGTGCGTCAGGGTGACCTCGCGCCCCGCGGCGCGCTCCCCTGCGAGCACCCGGTCGAGCTTGCGGACACCGATGAAGCACCACGGGCATGCGATGTCTGCCCAGACCTCCAACCGGACGGGGAGAGCAGCGGGCATCTGCTCGACAGCGACCGGCTCGGCAGACATGTCCACCATGCTCACCCCGACGTCGTGATGACACAAACCGGGCGAGCCGGTTCAGCCACCAGAGACGGCGAGCTCGGCCCCACGGATGTCGTCGAGAAATCCGGTGAGGTCGTCCGGGTCGTCGAGCCAGCCGTGCGGCAGGGCCACCCGCTTGCCGGGCTGGGTGCGCCCGCGCGGCCCTTCAGAGACCTCGCCGGGCCACGCCTGGTCGAGGTCGATCTGCGCGATCCAGCGGTCGATCTCCTCGAGGCTGCTCGCGAGCGCGAGCCCCTGGCGCACCTCGCGGCGTACGGCGAAGCCCTTGAGATACCACGCGATGTGCTTGCGGAAGTCGCGCGGGCCCTTCTCCGGGCCGAGCACCTCGGAGAGCAGCTCCGCGTGGTGGCGCATGGTGGCGGTGACCGCGCGCAGGTCAGGGTCGGCCGGGATCTCCAGACCGCTGAAGGCGGCAGCCAGCTGCCCGAACAGCCACGGGCGACCCAGGCAGCCGCGGCCCACGACCACACCGGCGGCCCCGGTCTCCTCGACCATGCGCAGCGCGTCCCTGGCGGTCCAGATGTCGCCGTTGCCCAGGACGGGTACGCCGAAGGGCTCGAGCTCCGCGACCAGCTTCGCGATCGCCGACCAGTCGGCCTGGCCGCCGTAGAGCTGCGACGCGGTGCGCCCGTGCAGCGCCACCCACGCGGCGCCCTCCTCGGCGGCCGCGCGACCTGCCTCGAGGTAGGTGAGGTGCTCGTCGTCGATGCCCGTGCGCATCTTCACCGTGACCGGCACGGGCGCGTGCCCGGTGGCGCGTGCGGTCTCCTCGGAGGTCGCCACTGCGGCGCGCACGATGGCGCGGAACAGCCCGCGTTTCCAGGGCAGCGCGCTGCCCCCGCCCTTGCGGGTCACCTTCGCTACCGGGCAGCCGAAGTTGAGGTCGATGTGGTCGGCGCGATCCTCCGCGACGAGCAGGCGTACCGCGTTCGCGACCGTGGTCGGGTCGACGCCGTAGAGCTGAACGCTGCGCGGGGACTCGTCCGGGTCGGTCGCGATCATCTTCATGGTCTCGTCGTTGCGCTCGACCAGGGCTCGCGAGGTGATCATCTCGGTCACGTAGATGCCGGTCGCGCGGCCGTCGGTGGCGGTGCGTGCGTTCTCGCGGGCGAGCCGGCGGAAGGCGCGGTTGGTGATCCCGGCCATGGGTGCGAGCACGACGGGCACGCCACCGCGCGCCAGCAGCTCCTTACCCCGACCTGTCATGCGCCCAGTCTCCCCTACCGGCACCGGCCCTCCGGACATCGGAGATGACGGACACCGGCCTGCCACGGCTGAGCCGGTCGGGTGAACGGGATGACCAATTCCTGCACTTCTCTTCAGGTTGGTCGGTCGGGGCCGACGTCTTTCTGGTCATAGCACTGCGTGACCGCACCGGCCAGAACGGGCACACCCACCGCGAGGTGGGGTCGCAAAGCCAGGGGGCTCCATCCCGGAGCCGGCCCAGCTACCTCGGTCGAGGCACCTGCGTCGGCAGCGGTCGTCATCTGAGAAGGGAAGACGGACATGATCGCTCGTATCCGCAAGGGCATGGAGAACAAGGACCAGGGCTTCACCCTGATCGAGCTCCTCGTCGTCATGATCATCATCGGCATCCTCGCCGCCATCGCCATCCCGACGTTCCTCAACCAGCGCCAGAACGGCTGGAAGGCCGCCGTGAAGAGCGACCTGAAGAACGCCGCCATCGCCGCCGAGTCCTACGCGACCGACCAGTCCAACGGCTCGTTCGCGACCCTCACCACCGCTCTCCTGGACACGCAGCGTGGCACCGGCAAGACCGCGGCCGTCACGGTCACCGTCGCGGCCAAGGGCAAGACCGGCTACTGCCTCCAGGGCGTCCACGCCGACCTGCCGGCCACGGACATCTTCTACTACAACAGCCTCGTCGGTGCCCCGACCAACACGACCTGCGCGGCCGTCGTCTACTGACAGTTCTGATCACGACGCACGATCCGCCGAGGTCGGCTCCGGGTTGATGACGGAGCGGACGCCTGCCACGGCGACCTGATCGCGTGACGAGCCCCGCCCTGCACATCGTGGGGCGGGGCTCGTCGCGCGCGATCGACGCGGTGATGATCGCCGTGATCGTGGGTCTCGGACTGCTCCTCACAACAAGCCCGCTGGGCCTCCAGGAGCCCACGGCGCAGAAGTCGGGCCTCTGGTCCGTGACCCTCGTCGTGGTGCTGCACACCGGTTACCCATCGTCTGCAAGCTCAAGGGCGAGCGCCGACGTGCCTGCGATCAGGCGCGGTCGACGTCGATGCGGAAGCCGGCAGCTCGGAGGCGATCGGCGAGGACTGCTCCGATTCCTGACGCCGGAGTCAGCACACCGGCACGGTCGGGGAGGCAGTCACCGTCGAGTGCCAGTGCGAGCGCGCTCTCCCCGAGCATGACCGCTGTCGCCTGGTAGCCGGGGTCACCCTGCGCCGCGACGACGCAGCGGTACGCCGCCCCCGTCGACGTGCGGGTGCGCGTCTCGGTCTCGAAGCTCCCGTTCCTCCGCGTCGCCTCGTCCGGTCCGTCGCCGGGCGCCGGGAGGAACCGGTCGAGCACGGCACGAGTGGGCCCGAACGCGAGACCGGCAGCACCGAGCGCGACTCCGACCGACACCGCCGCGGCCCGGATCGGTGCCATCGGGCCGTCGCCGTACGCCATGACCTCGCGGTAGCGGAAGCGTCGGCCGTAGGCCCAGCCCTGCAGCGAGTTGCTCAACCGCACGACCCGGGTGTTGTACGGCGCCATCACGAACGGGCCGACCCAGGAGCCGACGCTCTCGTCACGCCGGATCGCAGCGGCGTCCGGCGTCGACCCCGCATCCGGCTCGGCCTCGCGGTCGGGGCTCAAGGCGTACGGGTCGATCATGACCTTGGCGAGCGACCGGTCTGCGGCCACGGACTCGGCCATCGCACGGGCCGAGTCGATCGTGCCGCCACTGATGCCACCCCGCATCGAGCGGACGACGAGCGAGGTCTCCTCCAGCAGCCCGGTCTCGTCGGCGCGGGCCCGCTCGGCGAGCAGCAGGACCGCGAGGTCCGAGGGCACCGAGTCGAAGCCGCACGAGTGCACGATGCGGGCGCCGCTCGCGCGTGCTGTGTCTGCGCACTGCGCGAGCGTGTCTCGGACGAAGAGCACCTCGCCCGTGAGGTCGGCGTAGTGGGTGCCGGCTTCGGCGCACGCCTCCACCAACGGCATGCCGTAGCGCGCGTACGGCCCGACGGTGGTGGCGACCACCGTCGTCGAGCGGGCCAGCACGTCCATCGAGGCGCGGTCGGAGGCGTCGCTGACCAGCAGCGGCCAGTCGGCCGCGGTGCTGCCCAGGGAGCTGCGGACCGCGTCGAGCTTGTCTCCCGAGCGGCCCGCGAGCCCGATGCGTACGCCGGTCGGCGCGTGAGCAGCGAGGTACTCGGCCACGAGCCGGCCGACGAAACCGGTCGCTCCGAAGACGACGATGTCGAGGTCCCGCTCATTGGTTGCCATCCGACGACAGTAGCCCGCCGGGCGGCCACCCGCCCGCTGTCCACGACCGGAAGCGCGATCACGGACCGTGACTCGCACTCGCCGAAAGTAGTTGTGGTTGCTGCCTTTTCGCTCTAGGGCCACTGTCGGAGGTGGTGGGTAGCGTCTCTGTCATGACCACCACTCCTGGCTCGCTCGCGGTGGACTTCGCGGTGGTGGCGGCGCGGGTGGTCTCTGATGCGCAGTGCCTGGCCCGGTTGGCATCGGCGGGGGCGTGGGCTGACGTG
>JANMMN010000074.1:0-5765 GCA_031373405.1 Actinomycetes bacterium | reverse complement strand
GCGCCCGTCTGACGGGCGTGATTAGCTATCGAAACCATAGCAAAGGAGCATCCCTTGGCAACAATGAGAGAACGGCCCTACCCGGGCTTCAACTTCATGGTGGACCTCGGCGACGGCCAGAGCGAGGGCCCGCAGGCCGGCTTTCAGGACGTCAGCGGCATCGGCATGGAAGTGGCGGTGATCGAATACCGCAACGGCAACGCCCGCGAGAACAACGTCATCAAGCTCAGCGGGCTGGCCAAGACCAACGACGTCACGCTCAAGCGCGGCATCATCGGCTCGCTGCAGCTCTACCAGTGGCTCGACCAGATCCGCAACGGCGACACCAAGGCGCTGCGCACCGTCACCATCCATCTGCTGAACGAGGCCCACGAGCCCGTGCAGACCTGGAAGCTGCTGCGCGCGCGCATCATCAAGCACACCAGCGGGCCCTTCAACGCGCAGTCGAACGCCGTGGCGATCGAGGAGATGGTGCTGGCCTGCGAGCGGCTCGAAATGGAATGACCGACGCCGACGTGGTGGCGCTCCCGTTCACCGTCCTCGAGGCCTGGGAGACCACGACCGGGCTGGTCGAGCGTTCCGGGGAGAACCGGCTGGTCGTCGTCGCCGCCACGCGCCCCTCGGCCGCCGGCACGAGCGTCGTGTGCGACCTCCCGCACGACTTCACCCTCTGGTCACCGCACTGGAGCGCGCCGTTCGCCGGCGTGATCTCGCACCCGGAGGTGCTCCGGGCCGAGGCTGGGCCGAGCGCCCTGCACGCGGTCGTGCACCCGGCCGAGGCGGTCAACCGGCTCGTGTCCCGCGGCACGGATCTGGTCGACGGCCGTCCCTGGGCGCTGCTCCGGGATACCGTGCTCGCACGTTAGTGAGTCGCTACTCAATAACTGTTGACGAGAGACCGGCCGAGCCGTACGGTTTCCGTAACGCCGTTCCACTTGGTGAAACCCGCCTGGGCTTTCCCGCGTGGCAGAGAAGGAGAACGTCGTGGGCGAGACCCTGCAGACAGTCCAGCAGCTGATCGACGAGGGCGGGCCCGTCGACGTCACCTGGATCTACGAGCAGTGGCGTGAGCGCCTCGCCGGGCTCCTGACGAAGGTCACCGACCGCTTCGAGCTCGAGCCGGACCCCTCCACGAAGGGCCTCGAGGTCGCCGGCGAGCTCGGTTCCGGCGTCCACGGCCAGGTGCAGTGCTTCGCCGGCCCGGACATCGACTGGATGGTCTACAGCTGGATGGCCGACCCGAAGAAGGGGTTCGCCAACCTGCACCTCACGATCAGCCCCGGCGCCCACGTCGACCTGCCGATCTTCGGCCTCGCCTTCGCCAACTTCGGTGTCCGCCCCTGGGGCTTCGTCGACTCGGTGCCGCGGCGCAACCTTGCCACCGAGTGGGACTACCACCAGAAGTACTACGCCTCGATCAACGACCGCTGGCTCCAGATCCGCACCGAGAACCCGCAGCTCGACTGGTTCACCTCGCCGATGGCCTACATCCGCGACGTCACCAGCAGCACGGCGTTCTGCTACTCCGGCCCGATGGAGCAGAAGACGGTCGAGCTGATCCAGGGCTACGGCGAGGAGCACCTCGACCGCTGGCTCGGCTGGTGGGACGACGCGGAGCCGACCAGGCCCGAGGAGCGTGAGGGTCTGAGCAAGCTCACCGAGGACCTGCGGCGCGTCGTCGCCGTCAAGGACCCCGCCAACTCCATCGCGACCCGGCTCTTCGGCCAGGACATCACCGACACTCTCGTCTCCGCGCTCTGGGGCGAGCACCGCGTGCTCCCGCGCTCGTTCGGTCGCTGATCCCCACGCCCCCCGTCGACCCCGAGAATCACCAGGACAACGCTGTGTCGTCGATGCCGGACTCGCTCATCCGCTCCGTGTGGTGGGCCGTCGAGGTCCCCGGCACGACCTCGCCGTGGAACGTCGCGCACCTGCGCGCGTTCTACCGCGCGGCGCCGACGTGGAGCCTTGCCGAGCGGATGTCCGGCTCGCTCCCGGCGGACGCCTCGACCGGGCGCCGACCGGTCGTCCTGGTCGTCCCGGGCATCAACATCGGCCAGGACTCCTACCGCTGGCTCGCCGAGTCGCTCGTCGACGCCGGCTTCGTGGCCGTCACCTTCGACCTCGTCGGTGAGCTGATGCCGGGTCAGGTCGGTACGACGCCCGGTCTCGACCTCGATGCGGTCACACCCGAGACCTACGGGTCTCGGCCGACCTCTCCCGCGCTCGCCGCGGTCCTCGCGGGCCTCGCCGAGCTCGACTCGGGCGACGGCCCCCTCGCGGGGCTCCTCGACCTCGAGCGCACCGCCTGGGTCGGGCACTCGGCCGGAGGGAGCGCCGCACTGCAGTCGTCGTCCTCACAGTGGTTCCCGACGCTGCGCGCGGTCGTGGCGTTCGGCTGCCACGGCGGCGTCTCGACCGCGCTCGGCTGGCCGGAGGGCACCGTCGTCACCTCGCCCGCCACGGTGCCGTTCCTGCTCATGGGGGGACGTCGCGACGGGGTCATCGCCGGCAGCGCCGTCCGCTACGGCGACGGCGACGTCGTCGAGCAGAGCCTGGTGGCCCGCACGTTCGACGAGTCCCTCGGCTCGAGCGTCGAGGCCGTCCTCGTGGAGTGGACCGACGCCACGCACTTCACCCTGGCCGAGCCCATCGACACCACCACCGCCCGGTCGTTCCTCGACGAGGTGCCGGGTCCCGCGGGTGACGCGACGCGCACGATCGTCGCCGAGACCCTCATCGACTTCCTCCGCGGACACGTCCTCGACGACCCGGCCGCGCTCGCGCGCATCGCCGCACTCGTCGCGGACCCGCCTGCCGAGGTCGCACGCGCGGCACGTCGTACGACGACCGTTGACACCAGCCCCGCCGAGATCCTCGTCTCGGCGACCGTCGGGGAGGACTGACCCGGATGCTGAAGAACATGTGGTACGCCTGCGAGTTCAGCAAGGACATCACGACGAAGCCCAAGCAGGTGCACATCCTCGGGCAGAAGCTGGTGATGTGGCGCGACAGCAAGGGTGAGGTGCACTGCCTCTCCGACCTGTGCGTGCACCGCGGCGGATCGCTCGCCGGTGGCTGGCTCACCAAGGACAACGACTGCGTCGTGTGCCCCTACCACGGCTGGCAGTACAGGGGCGACGGCTCGGTCGCCAAGATCCCCGCGCACCCGCAGCGCAACATCCCGGTCAAGGCGCGGGTCGACTCCTACCCGGTCAGCGAGAAGTACGGCTTCATCTTCGTCTTCATGGGCGACCTGCCCGAGGCCGAGCGCCCTCCGCTGCCGGAGATCCCCGAGCTCGACGACCCGAGCTTCAAGAAGATCTACGGCGAGTACAACTGGCCGGTCAACTACGAGCGCGCCACCGAGAACGCGATGGACCCGTCGCACGCGGCGTTCGTGCACGGCAACCGCTTCGGTGACCCGGACAACCCCCAGGTGGGCGACTTCGACGTCACGCTCACCCCGTGGTCGGGCACCGCGAAGATCCAGCTGTACCCGCCGCCCGGCAACCCGAAGGGCATCTGGGGCCGGCTGTTCCGCAGCACGGTCAAGAAGACCGGCGAGGCCAAGCCGATGGTCGAGGTCCGCAACGGCTTCTTCCTGCCCAACATCGTGCTGCTCTACGTCCCGCTGCCGTTCGGCACGATGATCCTCGTCGACGCCAACGTGCCGGTCGGACCGAACCAGACCCGCTCGCTCTACATCAGCCTGCGCGACTTCTTCAAGGGCGACTGGGCCGACAAGGACGCGCACAAGCGGGTCAAGTACATCTTCGAGCAGGACGACGCGGTCATCTCCCAGCAGCGCCCCGAGCTCCTCCCCTACGACCTCTCCGACGAGATGCACGTGCGTTCCGACGCGCTGCAGGTGGCCTACCGCCGTCGTCGCAACGAGCTCATCGACATGGGCTGGGGCATCGACGTGCACCAGATCGTCGGTGACGGTCCCCGTGACACCGCGGTCGTCATCCCGTCCCCCGCGCGACGCGAGATCCCGGAGCTTGCGCGCGCGTGGACGCACAAGGAGGTCGACTCCTGGAACGCACGCACCGGGAAGGCCGGTAAGGCCGGCGGCACCTCGGAGTACGAGGAGCGCGGCGAGGGCACGGCCGAGCACCGGCTTTCCAACCAGCCGGCGGCGTTCGCCGCCGTCGACGTCACCGAGGACGCGGCGATCGACGCGGCCGATTCCAACGAAGGAGCCCAGGCATGACATTCCCAGCAGACGGCAAGGAGCGCCTCGCGCTCGACCTGTGCGTGCGCACGCTCGCCCAGGCGGTGGAGCGCGGCAAGCTCCGTGAGGTGCACGGCGCCGACGGAGGACACTTCCGGGTCCTGACCAACGCGCGCAGCGGTGACACGGTCGGTGAGCTCCGCATCTGGGAGGGCGACGGTCCCATCGTCAAGGCCGTGTACGCCGGGATCTGGGCCCATGTGCCCGGCGTGATCACCCTCGACAGCCACATGGTGTTCGTGTTCACCGCTCCCGACAGCGCGGTGCCGCACTTCACCCTCGACTCGGTCGAGCGCGGCGACCTCGACACCCACGCGTTCCACCTCGACCTGATCCCGCGGGTCGACATGGGCACGCACCTGTCCTACATCGACGAGGTCTACGAGCCCATCCTCGACCAGTACAACGCAGGCAAGGCGATCGAGGGCCTGTCCGCGGCTGAGATCGGACCGCGCCAGCGCTCGATCATGTCGCCGTACATGCTCGCCTACCGGGCCACCCCGGAGGCCTACCGTCAGCTCGACAACTACGTCGACGCCTACTTCGAGCAGTTCATGTCCCTCGCGGAGAAGGGCCTCTCGGAGAAGACGCTCGGCGACCTCGCCGACACGGACCTCCCCGTCCGCGACGAGGCCAACCGCGGGCTGATCTTCAACACCGAGGTCGACGCCGTCTGGGACCACATCATCCCGCTCGTGGGCCGGCAGAACTCCGAGCTCATGCGGCGCAACCTCGCCGGCAACGACCTCGTGACGGAGATCCCGGAGTGACGGCGACGAGCGACACTGACGCCGGGACCAGCGACGAGTCCGTGCCGCAGCCGTCGGAGTGGCAGAAGAAGATCGAGGGGGAGTGGGTCTCCAACCCCTCGCTCTTCGATGCCGACGGCGTGTGGCAGGCCTACGAGAACGTGTCGCGGGCGAGCGAGTTCCGTGACGGTGAGACCCGCTACTGGATGAACACCAAGCTCGAAGGTGCGGGCAAGCTCCGCAACCGGTTCGAGCTCGGCGCCCAGTTCGACTTCGGGGTCATCGACTCCGACGAGAACCGCGTCTACACCGGCCCGGACTTCTACGGCACGGGTCAGCCCTACGGCCTGTTTGTCGACGCGCACTACTACTCCCCGGGCTGGCAGGTCGACCTGCGCACGTGGAACCAGGTCCTGCCCGACATGGAGACTCAGGTCTACTCCTCGGTCCTGCACGACGGCTGGACCGTGTGCGGTGTCTTCAACGGCGTCTACAAGAAGTACGCCGACAGCTCCGTGCCCGAGGCGCAGCAGCAGATCGCGGACTGGAAGTCGCGCGAGCGCGAGCTCGGGCCGAAGCCGCACATCCTGCCGACGAAGCAGCGCGGCCGCTGGTCGGGTGTCTTCGAGGTCTACGACGTCGACCAGAGCAAGCGCGGCGACATGCTCGTCACCGTGAAGCACGAGCCGCTCTCGCTCACGCGCACACGTCAGACCATCACGTGGGAAGGCGTGCTCAACCGGTCGTACACGATCGAGCGCACGCGCATGTCGGCCAAC
>JANMMN010000086.1:0-10065 GCA_031373405.1 Actinomycetes bacterium | reverse complement strand
CGGCCCCGCCTCGTGGAAGGCCGCCTACCACCAGGGGCCGGGGGTCGTCCGCGCCAGGGGCAGCGTGCCGCTGCGCGCCGCGCTCGCCTGGATCGAGGAGGTGGCGGCGCGCATCCGCGGCGCAGCGACCCGAGGACGTCGAGGCCGCGGCGCCCCTTGGCCCGGCGCAGGTCGTCCCCGGAGTCGGCCATGGCCTGCAGCTCGTCGACCACCGGCTGCGGCACGAGGAACCGGCCGTGCAGGAAGCCGGAGCGGACCACGTCGAGCACGCGGCCGTCGATGGCGACCGAGGTGTCGACGAGACGCGGCAGCGAGGCGGGCGACACCGCACGCGGTGCCAGCCCCGCGCGGGAGCCGACCACGCCGAGGACGGCGTCGCGACGTGAGCGACCGACCCGGAAGCCGAAGAGGCAGGCGGCCAGCACGAGGAACCCGAAGATGGGGATCATGATCAGCGGTGGGCCGATGAGGAACAACGGCCAACCGACGATCGCCACGACGACGGCGCAGACGACCCCGCCGAAGCCGCCCGCGATGACCTGCTCCGCCGAGAGGCCGTCGAGCGTGCGCTCACCGCGGTCGAGCGTGCGGATGGTGAGCCTGGCGAGGACACCGCCGACGACGTAGCCGGCCATGGCGCCCAGGATCGCTCCGAGCCACAGGCCGGAGAAGGGCCCGAGCACGCCGTCGCGGGGCACCGCGCCCATCCGGTCGGCGAGCTCGTAGCCGATTCCGGCGCCGAAGACCACGACGGTGAGGCGCAGTGCCTCGACCGCCACGCTGGGTACGCGCGTGAGCCGCAGGGACATGGCCGTTACCTCCCGGGCAAGGCCGCGCAGACCGGCGCGGCCGCGCCGGTCAGGAGGCGAGCACCTCGTCGAGGATCGCCTCTGCCTTGTCCTCGTTGGTGTTCTCGGCAAGTGCGAGCTCGGACACGAGGATCTGACGTGCCTTGGCCAACATTCGCTTCTCCCCGGCGCTGAGCCCACGCTCGCGCTCACGGCGCCAGAGGTCGCGGACGACCTCGGCCACCTTGATCACGTCTCCGCTGGCCAGCTTCTCGAGGTTGGCCTTGTAGCGCCGGGACCAGTTGGTCGGCTCCTCGGTGTAGGGCTGACGCAGGACGTCGAAGACCCGCTCGAGACCCTCCTGGTCGACCACGTCGCGCACGCCGACCAGGTCGACGTTCTCCGAAGGAACCCGAACCGTCAGATCGCCTTGGGCCACGCGCAGGACCAGATAGTCCTTCTCGACGCCCTTGATGGTCCGCTTTTCGATGGCCTCGATGGTTGCTGCACCGTGATGCGGGTAGACAACCGTGTCGCCGACCGAGAACGTCATCGTCATAGGTGGGGTTCCCCTTTCCAGGTATGACCAGTTTAACACGCGGTGGCGACCCCCACAGACCCGTTGTCGCAGGTCAGAGGCCATAACCCGACCTCCCCACAGGCCCTGACCTGGGCATTCACCCGCTGGGGTGAGCACGAGGTGCCCGCGGACCGACCACAGCCGTGGAGACCGCGAGCACGCAGGCTCCGGCGTACGGACATGCCCTAGGCTGGCGCTCGCCCCCACCGCGGACCCAGGAGCGACTCGTGCGACGCACCACCCGACCGTTCTCGCGGCATGCTGCAGCTGTCTGCGCTGCTGCCCTGCTCGCCCTGGTCCCGCTCTCGGGCTGCGCGATCGGCTTCGATGCCGCCACCCGCCAGCAACGACCTTCCGGCAACGGGGCCAACGCCGACCAGGGGACCATCGCGATCCGCGGCCTCACCCTGGTCGAAGGTCCGGCCGACTCCCGTACCGGCACCTTGGTGATGGCTCTGCTCAACACGGGCGCGGAAGGCGATGCTCTGCTCAGCGCCCGCCTCGTCGACCCGGCGGGTGGTCAGGCCGTCATCCTCGGGACGGGCACCGCGGGCGGATCGCTGCCGCTGCCGGCCCGCTCGCGCACGCTCGTGGGCTACAACAGCGACATCCATGTCGACGTCACCGGGCTGACGCTGTCCCCGACCCAGTTCACCCTCGTCGAGCTGGCGTTCCAGAAGGCCGGCCGGGTCGAGGTCCCCGTGATGTCGGTCCTGCCCACGGGCAGATACGAGGACGTCGCCCCGCTCCCGTAGCCCGACGGTCAGCCTTCGAACTTGTAGCCGAGCCCCCGGACCGTGACGAGGTGCACGGGCGCGGCCGGGTCGCTCTCGATCTTGGCGCGGAGCCGCTTGACGTGGACGTCGAGGGTCTTGCCGTCCCCGACGTAGTCCGACCCCCACACCCGGTCGATGAGCATCCCTCGGGTGAGGACCCGCCCGGAGTTGCGCAGCAGCAGCTCGAGCAGCTCGAACTCCTTGAGCGGCAGGGCGACCGCCTCGCCGCTGACCGAGACGACGTGCCGTTCGACGTCCATCCGCACCGGTCCGGCCTCGATCACGCCGGGCAGCAGCTCATCCGGCTCGCCGATCCGACGCAGGACGGCTCGGATGCGTGCCACGAGCTCGCGCGAGGAGAACGGCTTCGTGACGTAGTCGTCGGCACCGAGCTCGAGCCCGACCACCTTGTCGACCTCGCTGTCCTTGGCCGTGACCATGATGATCGGGACGCTCGAGCGCGACCGCAGGTTGCGGCACACCTCGGTGCCCGACATCCCCGGGAGCATGAGGTCGAGCAGCACGAGATCAGCACCGTCCCGGTCGAACTGCACCACGGCGTCGGTGCCGGTCGACGCGACGGCGACCTCGAAGCCCTCCTTGCGCAGCATGAACGACAGGGCGTCGGAGAAGGACTCCTCGTCCTCGACGACGAGCACTCGGGTCACGGGGTCGACTCGCTCTCAGCAGGGCTTGCGGATTCGTGGAGGTGGGGCGCGGCCAGCGGCAGGCGCAGGGTGAATGTCGAACCCTCGCCCTCCACGGACCAGACGGTGCACTCGCCACCGTGGTTGACGCACACGTGCTTGACGATGGCGAGCCCGAGCCCGGTGCCACCGGTGATGCGCGAGCGGGCCGGGTCGACCCGGTAGAACCGCTCGAAGATCCGCGACTGCTCGCCCTCGGGGATCCCGATGCCCTGGTCGGTCACCGTGATCTCCACCGCCTCGCCGGCGAGCCGCGTCGCGACGGCCACCCGCGTGCGCACCGGGGAGTAGGCGATCGCGTTGGTCAGCAGGTTGCGCAGCGCCATCACGAGCTGGCTCTCGTCGCCGAGCACGCGGGCGTGCACGTCGTGACCGATGACGATGTCGATCTCGCGGGCGTGCGCGAGAAGCTTGGTGGCATCGACGGCCTCGGAGACGACGCGGTCGACATCGACCGCGTCGGAGTCCTTGAGCGGGTCCCGGCTCTGCAGCCGCGAGAGGTCGACGAGGTCGCTGACGAGGTTCGAGAGCCGCTGCGACTCGACCTGCATCCGCGCGGAGAACCGCTGCACCGCGTCGGGATCGTCGCTCGCGGCCTGGACCGCCTCGGCGAGCAGCGAGAGCGCACCCACGGGCGTCTTGAGCTCGTGCGAGACGTTGGCGACGAAGTCCCGGCGGACGGCGTCGAGCCGGTAGGACTCCGACAGGTCTTCGACCAGGACGAGAGCCGCGGTCGCGGACAAGGGGGCGACGCGCACCCGCGCGTGCAGGACCCCCTTGCCCAGAGGGGGACGGCGCAGCTCGATGTCCTCCTCGCGGATCGCGCCGTCATGGCGCACCGCCGACACCATCGTGACGATCTCGGGGATCCCCACCCGGGCGCCCTGCACGAGCCCGAGGCTCGCGGCCTGCGCGGAGGCCCGGAGCACGCTGTTGTCGGACCCGACCACGAACGCGGCACCCGGCAGCACCGCCAGGAGCCGACCGAGCCCCTTGGGCACGTTGGGAGAGGGGACGCCCTCGCGCTCGGCCTCGGCGTCGACCGAGAGTCCGGCGCGGGTCCGGCGTACGCCGAGAACCCACCCGGCGAGGCCGCCGACGCCGACGGCAGCCACCGCAGCGGTGGCCGCCAGGCCGGTCGATACGTCCACGACACCACGATAGGTGCCCCGGAAAGGGCCAACAGCCGTGGAACGGCGGGCGACGCGGAGACGTCGCCACCTGTTCATCCGTGATGCGGAGCGTTCACCTCCGGGTCGTCCTGCGTTCACCGACCCGCGCCGGGGAGGCGGGCCCTGGCCCTACCCTGGGGTCTGAGAACCGGTGCGGCCCCGTAGGGAAGCCGTTGCCGGCCCGTCGACGACGAGGACACGACCTCATGCGCCAGGCCTACCACGAGCAGCTCGACCGCGTCAGCGACGACCTGGTCGAGATGACGCGGCTCGTCGGCTCGGCGATGAACCGGGCCACCCAGTCGCTGCTCGACGCCGACCTCAGCCTGGCCGAGGGGGTCATCGCGGGCGACGAGGCGATCGACGCGATCGCCTTCAAGGTGGAGGAGGACTGCTTCCAGGTCTCGGCCCGTCAGCAGCCGGTCGCGACCGACCTCCGCATCGTCGTCGCCGCGCTGCGGATCTCCGCCTCGCTCGAGCGGATGGGCGATCTCGCGGCGCACATCGCCAAGGCCGCGCGCCTGCGCTACCCCGCCTCGGCCGTCCCCGTGCAGCTGCGACCCACGTTCCAGGCCATGGGCGCCGTGGCGCAGAACGTGGTCGCCAAGACCGGCTCGGTCGTCGCGACGAAGGACGTGAGCATGGCGGCCGACGTCGCGCGCACGGACGAGGAGATGGACCGGCTGCACCGCGAGCTGTTCAACACCGTGCTGGCCCCGTCGTGGGAGTACGGCGTGGAGGCTGCGGTGGACGTCACGCTGCTCTCCCGCTACTACGAGCGCTTCGCCGACCACGCGGTCACGATCGCGAAGCGCGTCGTGTACGTCGCCACCGGTGAGCCGTACGCCACGGTCGACCCCGAAGCCATCGCCGGCCAGCTCTGACGGGACCAGCCCGCCAAGCCCCCCACCCCCCACGTTCGATTCGTTGGCTCGCGTCGCCGTGCGGGCAGGAATGCGCCAGACTCGGAGACCGTTCGGCCTGTGCGGGGCCCCTGACCGGGGCCTGGGCATGACATGGCGTGGCGATCGGTGAGGAGGTGCGCGGTGGCAGTGCTCCCGCTCGAGTCCGACCTCCCCCGCGCCCGGGCTCCCCGTCCTCGTGCCTTCGGCCCCGGCGCTCGACCCGTGCCGCGCCGGGTCGCGGTCCTCTCCGTCCACACCTCCCCCCTCGACCAGCCCGGCACGGGCGACGCGGGCGGCATGAACGTCTATGTCACCGAGGTCGCCCGTCGGCTGGCGGCCCGCGGCGTCGAGGTCGACATCTTCACCCGCGCGACGTCGCGCGACCTGCCCGCCAGCGTCGCGATGGCACCGGGCATCACCGTCCGGCACGTGACGGCCGGGCCGTACGAGGGGCTCGCCAAGGAAGACCTGCCCGGCCAGCTCTGCGCCGTCACCTCCGGGGTCCTGCGTGCCGAGGCGACCCGCCCCGAGGGCTGGTACGACGTGGTCCACTCCCACTACTGGCTCTCCGGCCAGGTCGGCTGGCTCGCAGCCGAGCGCTGGGGCGTCCCGCTGGTGCATGCCATGCACACGATGGCGCGAGTCAAGAACCTCACCCTGGCCGCGGGCGACAAGCCCGAGCCCGAAGGTCGGGTCATCGGGGAGCAGCAGGTCGTCGATGCGGCCGACCGGATCCTGGCCAACACCTCGATCGAGGCGAACCAGCTCGTCGAGCTCTACGACGCCGACCCCGCGAAGGTCGCCGTCGTCCACCCAGGTGTCGACCTCGACGTGTTCTCACCCGTCGGCCGCACCGCTGCCCGCGCCCGGGTCGGGGTCGCTCCCGAGAAGACCGTGCTGCTCTTCGTCGGTCGCATCCAGCCGCTCAAGGCCCCCGACGTCCTGGTGCGAGCAGCTGCGGCGATGGTCGCCTCGACGCCGTCGCTGCGCGACCAGCTCCAGATCGTCATCTGCGGCGGGCCGTCGGGCACCGGGCTCGAGCACCCGCACGCGCTCGAGGACCTCGCCGACGCGCTGGGTATCCGTGACCTCGTCCGCTTCGTCCCCCCGGTCGACCGCATCCGCCTCGCCGACTGGTACCGCGCGGCTGACCTGTGCGTGGTGCCGTCGTACTCCGAGTCCTTCGGGCTGGTCGCCGTCGAGGCGCAGGCGTGTGGCACCCCGGTCGTCGCGGCCAGGGTCGGCGGCCTGCCCACCGCGGTCGCCGACGGCGTGAGCGGCCTGCTCGTCGACGGTCACGACCCGCAGGTCTGGGCCGATGCGCTCTGTGGCGTGGTCCGCGACCCCGCGACCCTCGAGCGATGGTCGCGCGCCGCGGTAGCGCACGCGGCAGGGTTCGGCTGGGAAGCGACGGCGGACGCGACGTACGAGGTCTACCGGGACGCGATGGCCGAGCACGCCGGACGGCTCGCGGTCGCGCACCGGTGAGTGCGGCTGCCCTCGCGGTGCTCCGGACCGTCCTGACCGAGCACGAGCTCGAGTGGGAGGAGCCACAGCCCGGTCACGTCGTCGTCGTGCTGCCCGGGGAGCGCAAGCAGCGCACCACCTGCTCCCTCGTGGTCGGCGAGCACGCGCTGACCGTGCAGGCCTTCGTATGCCGCCACGTCGACGAGAACGCGGAGGCGGTCTATGGCTGGCTGCTGGAGCGCAACCTGCGGATGTACGGCGTGGCCTTCGCCGTCGACCGTCTCGGCGACATCTACCTCACCGGTCGCGTGCCGCTCGAGTCGGTGACCCCCGACGGGATCGACCGCCTGCTCGGCTCGGTGCTCGAGTATGCCGACGGCTCGTTCAACACCATCCTCGAGCTCGGCTTCGCGGGCGCGATCAAGCGCGAGTGGGACTGGCGCGTGAGTCGCGGCGAACCCACCACCAACCTCGACCCGTTCATCCACCTCACCGCGCCGACCACCCCCGAATGATGAAGGGTCCAGGGGTTCGGTCCGACCGAACCCCTGGACCCTTCATCATCGGCTGCCGGGTTCCTACGGCCGTGCGGCGTCCGGCAGGATGAGGACATGAGTGAAGCGCCGTACACCCTGGTCCTGCTCCGCCATGGGGAGAGCACCTGGAACGCCCTCAACCAGTTCACCGGCTGGGTCGACGTCGACCTCTCGGCCAAGGGCGAGGCCGAGGCCGTGCGCGGCGGGGCGATGCTGCGCGAGGCCGGCGTGCTCCCCGACGTCGTGCACACCTCCCTGCTGCGCCGCGCGATCCGCACGGCCGACATCGCCCTCGACGGCTGCGACCGCCACTGGATCCCGGTCGTGCGCAACTGGCGCCTCAACGAACGGCACTACGGCGCGCTGCAGGGCAAGAACAAGAAGCAGACCCTGGAGGCGTACGGCGAGGAGCAGTTCATGCTCTGGCGCCGTTCCTACGACACGCCGCCCCCGGCGATCGACCCGGACGACGAGTTCTCCCAGTCGCACGACCTGCGCTACGCCTGGCTCCCGCCCGAGGCCAACCCCCTCAGCGAGTGCCTCGAGGACGTCGTGGTCCGGCTGATCCCCTACTGGGAGGACGTCATCGTCCCCGACCTGCGCGCCGGCAAGGTCGTGCTCGTCGCCGCGCACGGCAACTCGCTGCGAGCCCTCGTCAAGCACCTCGACGGGATCTCGGACGAGGACATCGCGGGGCTCAACATCCCCACCGGCATCCCGCTGGTGTACCGGCTCGACGCCGACCTGCGCCCGACCGTGACGGGCGGCGAGTACCTCGACCCCGCGGCCGCCGTCGCTGCCGCAGCCGCGGTGGCCGACCAGGGCAAGAACTAGCACCTTCCGCTCTGCGAGCCGATGTCGACCTCCAGTCACCACCGGCGTGTACGCCGTGCTCCGTCGTGCCGATCACCGCGGTGCGACGGCCGACCACGACACGGTGAGCTCACCCAGCCGCCAGCGCGACGGACCGTCGAGCACCGGCACGCCGGAGTCGCGCAGGGCACGGACGGCGACGATCCAGCGCTGGCGGACGCCGAACGAGGCGTGCGGTGCCGCCGCCGCCCACTGCCGGTCGAGCGCGGTCAGGAGGGCGTGCACCCGCTCGCCCGGGACGTTGCGGTGGATGAGCACCTTGGGCAGTCGCTCGGCAAGATCCGATGGCCGCTCGAGGCCGGCGAGCCGGGTCGAGAGCGTGAGGCTGCGCGGTTCGCGCGCACCCGACTCGAGCGCGACCCACCAGGCGTGGCGGCCGAGCTCGTCGCAGGTGCCCTCGACCAGCAGGCCGCCGGGAGCGAGCCGCGCGGTCATGCGCGCCCACGCTGTCTCGACCTCGACCTCGTCGTACTGGCGCAGCACGTTGAACGCGCGGATCACCGTGGCGTCGCGACCGTCGAGCGGCACCTCGAACCCGCCGCGGCGGAAGCTCAGGGTGGCGTCGGAGTACGGCGCTGCAGCGGCAACGCGTGCGGGTTCGATCTCGATCCCGACGACCTGCACGTCGGCCCGGATGACGCGCAGCGCGTCGCGCAGGTCGAGCGGGGTCCAGGCCGCGGCGCCGTACCCGAGGTCGACCGCGACGGGCTCCTGCGTCGCGCGCAGCGCGACCGCGCAGGTGTGCGCGATCCAGCGGTCGACCCGGCGGAGCCGGTTGGGGTGCGTGGTCCCGCGGGTGAAGGTGCCGACCGGGCGGGACGCCCGCGTCACCAGCCGGATCCGCCCCGGGTGACCTCGGACAGGCGACGACGTACGTCGACGAGGTAGACGATCGACCCGACGATGCCGGCGAGCCCGAAGATCGACAGGATGCCGCCGCCGAGCGCCGGGAAGATCACCTGGGCAGCGAGGCCGCCACCGAGGATCAGCAGCCAGCGTTGCTTGGTCTGCCGGTCGGCAGCCGGGTAGGCGTCGGTGCGCTGACGGGCGGCATCGAACAAGGCGAAGGCGCCCATGGCGATGCAGGCCCAGTAGATGGCGAGGTAGACGAATCCGGAGACAGCGATCACAGGACGAGCATACGGACGCCGCGGCGTACCGGCAGGGTGGCGGGCCGGTGGGCGTACGGCGCGAGGCCCCACTGCGCCGATCGCACGGTGGGGCCTCGCGGGTTCGTGACCGGTCACGGGACCCGGGTCACGGGGTGGTTCAGATGCCGACGGCCTCGCGGACGACGTGCACGGCCTTGTCGACCTGGGTGCGCAGCTCGGAGGCCACGGGGGCGACCGTCTCGGTCATCGCGGTGCGACGGGCGAGTGCGCGGGTGCGGAAGTCGACCACGACGGCCTCGAGCGCCTGGCGGCCCTCGACGGTCATCTCGGTGAGGCCGGTGACATACATGCCGACGGCCTCGTCGACGGCCTTGCGACCCTCGGCGGTCTTCTCCGTCACGGTCGCGACGTACGGCGCCACGACGGCGTCGGCAGCCTTGCGGCCCTCGGTCGTCTTCTCGGTCACGGTCGCGACATACGGGGCCACCGCGTCCTCGACGAGCTTGAAGCCCTCGGCGGTCTTCTCGGTGATGGTCGCGACGTACGGCGCCACGACAGCGTCGGCAGCCTTCCGGCCCTCGGCGGTCTTCTCGGTCACGGTCGCGATCAGCGGGGCGACGACATCCTCGACGGCCTTGGTGGCCACGATGAGCTGGCCCTCGACGCGGCTCTTGAACGCGGCGACCTCGGGGAACTCGGCGAACAGCGCGCGCACCCGGGCCACGGGGACCTCGAGGAGCCGCACCGACTCGTGCACCGGGGTCGTGGCCACGGTCTTCTTGGCCGGTGACTTCTTCGCGGCGATCCTGGTGGCCGGAGCCTTCGTGGCGGCGGTCCTGGTAGCCGGAGCCTTCGTGGCAGCGGTCTTCCTGGCGGCGGTCTTCGTAGCCGGCGACTTCTTCGCGGCGGCCTTGGTCGCGGTGGTCTTCCTGGCGGCGGTCTTCCTGGCGGCGGTGATGTTCTCGGTCATGGCATGTCCTTCTTCGGTGAGGGGGCACCGGCGGTGGTCGTGCCGGTGTCGGTGGTGTCGGTGGTGTCGGTGGTGGCGCTCGAGGCCTTGGCCGCGTTCTCCTTCTGGAACGCGGCGTAGATCTCCAGGAGCACCTGGCGTTGACGCTCGGTCAGCGTCTCGTCGGCGTCGATCGCCTC
>JANMMN010000377.1:0-11805 GCA_031373405.1 Actinomycetes bacterium | reverse complement strand
GACGTCGACGCCTTCGACCAGGGCGGTGGGGCCTTCGAGGTCATGTTCCTGCTCGACGCCGACGAGGCCGCCGGCGCCGCCCTGCGCACCTCGCTCGCCGAGCTCGGCGACTCGGTCGTCGTCGTCGGGGGCGCCGGCCTGTGGAACGTGCACGTGCACTGTGACGACGTCGGTGCCGCGATCGAGCTCGGCGTCGCGGCGGGCCGCCCGCACCGCATCAAGGTGACGCACCTGCGCGACGAAGCGTCCCAGCGGCGGGGCGTGACCCGTCCCGCTGGCCGCGGGGTCGTCGCGGTCGCGCACGGTCCGGGCACCGCGGCCCTGCTCGACGCCTCGGGAGTGACTGTGGTGCGCGCGGTCGGCAACGTCGCCCCGTCGACAGCCGAGCTGCTCGAGGGGATCGACCGCACCGGGTTCGAGGAGATCGTGCTGCTGCCCAGCGACTCCGACATCCGCCCCGTCGCCGAGGCAGCGGCCGAGCAGGCGCGCGGTCGAGGCCTGCGGGTCTCGGTGGTGCCCACCCGGTCGATCGTGCAGACCCTCGCCGCTGTCGCCGTGCACGAGGCCTCGATGCGGTTCGAGGAGGACGTGGTCTCGATGACCACGGCGGCGGGAGCCACGAGGTACGGCGGTGTCTCGGTCGCGTCCCGCGAGGCCGTGACGAGTGCGGGCCGGTGCGTGGTGGGCGACGTGCTCGGCATCGTCGCGGGGGATGTCGTCGAGATCGGCGCCACGGTCGAGGAGGTCGCGATCGCGGTGCTCGCGCGGTTGATGTCGACCGGCGGCGAGCTCGTCACCCTGGTGCGAGGGCACGAGACGGGAGAGGCCGACGCGACGGCCGTGCGCTGGTGGCTCAGGCGGACCCACCCCTCGGTCGAGGTCGTCGTCTACGACGGTGGGCAGCCGTACTGGCCGCTGATCCTCGGAGTGGAGTGAGCGTGGCCGAGCTCCGTCTCACCGACCGGCTGACCGGGGTCCTCGGCGCACGCACGGCGAAGGCGCTCGAGACCGGGTTGGCGCTCGACACGGTCGAGGATCTGCTCCGGCACTACCCGCGGCGCTACGCCGAGCGCGGGCAGCTCACCGACCTGGCCCGGCTCGAGGTCGACGAGCACGTCACCGTCATGGCCCGAGTGTCCAAGGTCGATCGCAAGACCTACCAGGACCGGCGGACCGGGCGCGGTGCCGACCGGCTCGAGGTCGTCGTCACCGACGGCACCGGGCAGCTCACTCTCACGTTCTTCAAGCAGGGCTGGCGGGAGAACGAGTTGCGCGTGGGCCGGGTCGGGCTGTTCTCCGGGAAGGTCGGCCTCTTCAACGGCAAGCGCCAGCTCGCCCACCCTGACTACGTGCTGGTGCCCGACCCGACCGGACCCGAGACCCTCGGGGTCGACCCCGTCGCCGGTGCCGCCCAGGACGAGACCGTGCTCGCGTACGCGGGAGCGCTCATCCCGGTCTACCCGGCGACGGCGGCGATGCCGTCCTGGAAGATCGCCAGCGCGGTCGGCATCGTGCTCGACCAGCTGCCGCCCGAGCTCGAGGACCCGATCCCGGTGGGCACCCGGGCCCGCAACGGGTTGGGCGACCTGCGCACCTCGCTGCTCGCGATCCACCGACCCTCCAGCCGGGACGAGGTCGAGCAGGCCCGACAGCGGTTGCGCTGGGACGAGGCCTTCGTCCTGCAGACCGTCCTCGCGCAGCGCCGGCTGGCGGCCGCAGCGCTGCCCGCCGTGCCTCGCGAACCGACCCCCGGCGGGCTCCTCGATTCCTTCGAGGCCAACCTGCCCTTCGTGCTCACCGACGGACAGGTCGCCGTCGGTGCGACGATCAGTGCCGACCTCGGCCGCACCCACCCGATGCACCGGCTCCTCCAGGGCGAGGTCGGTTCGGGCAAGACCCTGGTCGCCCTGCGCGCCATGCTCACCGTCGTCGACTCCGGCGGCCAGGCAGTGCTGCTGGCACCGACCGAGGTGCTCGCGCAGCAGCACCACCGCTCGATCACGGCGATCCTCGGCCCGCTCGCCCAGCGCGGCATGCTCGGCGGCAGCGACGTGGGCACGAGGGTCGAGCTGGTGACCGGGTCGATGAGCGCCGCCCGTCGGCGGCAGGTGCTGCTCGACATCGCCGTCGGCGACGCCGGGATCGTGATCGGCACGCACGCCCTGCTGGAGGAGCGCGTTGCGTTCTTCGACCTCGGTCTCGTGGTCGTCGACGAGCAGCACCGCTTCGGTGTCGAGCAACGAGCGGCGCTGGCCGCCAAGTCCCGCGACGACAGCCGGCCGCACGTCCTGGTGATGACCGCGACGCCCATCCCGCGTACCGTCGCGATGACCGTGTTCGGTGACCTCGAGGTCTCGACGCTCACCGAGCTGCCCCGCGGCCGCTCGCCGATCGAGACCCACGTGGTGCCCTCGGCCGAGCGGCCGGCGTACCTCGAGCGGGCCTGGACGCGCATCGTCGAGGAAGTGGGCAAGGGCCGTCAGGCGTACGTCGTGTGCCCGCGGATCGGAGGTGACGGCCCGAGCGGCGAGGACGTCGACGCGGGCGCCGACGCGGCGGATGCGCGCCGCCCGCCCATCGCCGTGCTGGATCTCGCCCCGACCCTCGTCGAGGGGGCACTGTCGTCGGTGCGCGTCGGCGTGCTGCACGGCCGGCTCGGCTCCGACGAGAAGGACGACGTCATGCGCCGGTTCGCCACCCCGTCAGCCGCGGACGGCCTTGACGTCCTCGTCGCGACGACGGTGATCGAGGTGGGGGTCGACGTCCCCAACGCGACCGTCATGGTCGTCATGGACGCCGACCGCTTCGGGATTTCCCAGCTGCACCAGCTGCGCGGCCGCATCGGGCGAGGAGCGCACGCAGGGCTGTGCCTGCTCGTGACCGAGATGTCCTCTGCCGCACCGGCTCGCGAGCGCCTCGACGCGGTCGCGCGCACCCTTGACGGCTTCGAGCTCTCGCGCCTCGACCTCGAGCAGCGACGCGAGGGTGACGTGCTGGGCTCGTCGCAGTCAGGTCGCCGCTCGTCGCTGCGGATGCTCGCCGTGCTGCGCGACGAGGACGTCATCGACGCGGCCCGAGCCGAGGCGACGCGCCTGGTGACCGAGGATCCCGAGCTCACCGGCGTACCCGCGCTCGCTCGGGCGATCGCGAGCCTGCTCGACGAGGAACGTGCCGACTACCTGGAGAAGTCATGACGGAGATCGCTCGCATCGCGCTCAGGCTGTCCGACGGCCGCGTCCTCGACGTGCGCGACACCGGACCCTCGGGCGCTCCCGCGCTCGTCTTCCACCACGGTACGCCGGGAAGCGGCACGCCCGAGCCGTCCCTCGTCGCCGCCGCTGAGCGGCGGGGCCTCCGGCTCGTGCAGTGGTCGCGACCCGGCTACGCCACGTCGACCAGGTACGCGGGGCGCGTGGTCGCTGACGTGGTAACCGACGCGGTCGAGGTGCTCGACGCGCTCGGCATCGAGACCGCGGTGACTGCCGGGGCCTCCGGCGGCGGGCCGCACACCCTGGCGTGCGGTGCCTTGCGCCCTGATCGCTTCCGCGCGGTGGCGTGCATCGCCGGGGTCGCGCCGTACGCCGAGTCGCTCGGCACGCTCGACTTCCTCGCCGGGATGGGGGAGTCCAACGTGGTGGAGTTCGGAGCCGCGCTGCGCGGTGAGGGCGAGGTCCGCGAGTTCCTGGCGGCGTACGGCGATTCCTTCGCGGCCATCACGCCCACCGAGATCGTCACCGAGCTCGCGTCGCTGCTGCCCGATGTCGACCGGGCCCACATCACCGCCGAGTTCGGTGAGTCGATGGCCGCGACCTTCCGGGAGTCGGTGAGCCACGGCATCGACGGCATGGTCGACGACGACCTCGCCTTCGTCCGGCCGTGGGGTGTCGACCTCGCGGCGGTGTCCGTGCCCGTGCACGTGTGGCAGGGGAGCGCCGACCTCATGGTGCCGTTCGCGCACGGACCCTGGCTCGTGGGCGCGATCCCGGGGGCCCGCGCCCACCTCGTCGACGGCGAGGGCCACCTCTCGATCGAGATCGGCCATCTCGACGAGATCCTCGACCTGCTCCTGGAGTCCGCCGGCCCCTGAGCCCGATCAGGCGCCCGAATCCGCCATGATCTCGCGCACCTCCTGCGCACCGGCAGTCGTCGCCGACGTTCAGCTCTCCTGTTCCGCGAGTAACACCTCAGACCGACCGGTTCGGACCTCGAACCGGTCGGTTCACGGTGTAACTCGCGTGCCACGAGTGATACCACGGCGGTACCATGTCGTCATGGCTATGAACCTGCGGCTCACCGATGCCGAGACCGAGCAGCTCAGGCTCACCGCGGAAGCGGAGAACCGCAGCATGCAGGAGGTCGCGCGTGAGGCGATCCGTGAGTACACAGCTCGGCACACCGCCCGACGGGCCGAGGCCCTGACGCGCATCGTGCAGGAGGACGCCGTCCTGCTCGATCGTCTCGGCTCGGTGTGACTGCCTTCCTCGACCTCGACGACCTGATGACCGTGGCGGAAGCCGCGCTCGACGGTCCGCCCGAGGTGCGCGACTACGGGCTCCTCGACTCGGCACTGGCTCGGCCACAGGCGACTGTCTTCGGCACCGATGCGTACCCGGACGTGCACCGCAAGGGAGCGGCACTGCTGCACCTGCTGGTGCGCAACCACGCGCTCGTCGACGGGAACAAGCGGGTCGGATGGATTGCCGTCCGTCTGTTCTACGTCGTCAACGGCCTCGACCTGCGGGCCGATCACACCGACGCCTTCGACTTCGTGATGGGCGTCGCCTCCGGGACGATCACCGACGTCGGTGAGATGGCAGGGTGGCTGGCGGCACGAGTCGGAGCGTTGCCCACGTGACCCGGATCATCGCTGGGAGCGCGCGCGGTCGGCGGCTCGCGGTGCCGGCGGCCGGCACCCGCCCGACCTCCGACCGGGTGCGCGAGGCAGTCTTCAGTGCCGTGGTGTCACAGCTCGGCTCGCTCGGCGGGGCGCACGTGCTCGACCTCTACGCGGGCTCCGGTGCCCTCGGGCTCGAGTCGCTCTCGCGCGGTGCGGCGCATGCACTGCTCGTCGAGCGCGACCAGCGCGCCCAGGTCGTGCTCCGTGCCAACGCCGCGACAGTCGGCATCGCGGGTGCGGTCGTGATCGGTGGCGACGTGAGCAGCCTCACCTCGGCCGTACCGCCGAGCCTCGCGAAGCCGCCGTACGACCTGGTCTTCGCGGACCCGCCGTACGAGGTCGACCCGGCAACCGTCGAGGCGGTGCTGACGGGACTGGCGGAGCACGGGTGGTTGGCCGACGGGGCGCTGGTGCTGGTCGAGCGGCCGCGGCGGCGCGGAGCGTTCGACTGGCCGGAGGGCTACGAACCCGATCGCGTCCGGACGTACGGCGAGACCGTCGTGCACTCAGGCCTTTGGTACGGTCGCGACGCCTGACTTCTGCTCACCCGCGAGGGGGCTCTCGTGCGCAAGGCTGTCTGTCCCGGCTCGTTCGACCCGGTGACGAACGGGCACCTCGACGTCTTCGTGCGCGCCTCGCAGCTCTTCGACCAGGTCGTGGTGGGTTTGCTCATCAACAAGACCAAGAGCAGCCTCTTCGACGTCGAGGAGCGCATCGAGATGCTGCGCGAGGTGGTCGCGCCGCACCCCAACATCGTCGTCGACTCCTTCCACGGCCTGCTCGTGGACTACTGCCGCGACCACGGGATCCCCGCGATCGTCAAGGGCCTGCGCGCGGTGAGCGACTTCGACTACGAGCTGCAGATGGCGCAGATGAACCACCGCCTCGCCGGAGTCGAGACGTTGTTCGTGAGCACCAACCCGCTCTACAGCTACCTGTCCTCGAGCCTGGTCAAGGAGGTGGCGACGTACGGTGGAGACGTGACCGGCCTCGTGCCGGACGCCGTGCTCGCCCGGCTCCAGGAGCGGGTCAGGGAGCGTTCGTAGCGCCGGCACCCGCCGGCCCCGCAGATCTAGCGAAGGAACGCCGTGGACGTCCACGACAAGCTCGACGAGCTCTCCGCCCTGGTGGAGGGTGCCCGTGCCATGCCCATGTCGGCGTCCTGCGTGGTCAACCGCGCTCAGGTGCTCGACCTGCTCGACGAGGCGCGCGCCATGCTGCCGGACTCCCTGGCCCGGGCCGACGATGTGCTCGCCGATCGTGAGGACATCGTGGCTGCGGCCCGGGTCAGCGCCGCGGAGATCATCGCCCGGGCCGACGAGGAGGCACGCCACCTGCTCAGCGAGCACGAGGTCTACCGGGTTGCCGTCGCCGAGGCTGACGCCGTGCGGGCCGACGCCGACGGCGAGGCGGTCCGGATGCGCCGCGAGACCGATGACTACGTCGACGCCAAGCTGGCGAACTTCGAGGTCGCCCTGCACAACACGATCGCGGCGGTCCAGAAGGGCCGCGACAAGATCCGCGGCCGGCACGCCTTCGAGGAGCTCGGCGAGCCGCTCGACACCACGCCGCTGCCCGGCTGAAGGCCCGGCTCATGCCGTCGCTGCTCGCTCGCCGAGCGCGACGGGTGACCCCGTTTGGGTCGGAGGCCCGCGCTCGGTTACCCTGGCCCGTCGGCCTGCATGGGGCCGTGATCCATCGTGCCCGGCCCCGAAAGGCAGTACCTCCTGACCACGCGCGACCCTCGATCCCCTCTCGCGCTCGACACCCGAGAGCTGGGACGACGCGCGGGGTCGATGCAGGAGGTGTCGCTGACGGTGCCGGCCCCGGCGGGGATCGGGATCATGTCGATCGGCGTCCCCGAGGGATCCGAGATCGAGCTGGACGTGCGGCTCGAGTCGGTGATCGAGGGAGTGCTCGTGTCGGGAACGGCACGGGTGCAGCTCACGGGTGAGTGCAGCCGATGCCTGGACCCGATCTCCGACGAGCTGGAGGTCGACCTGCAGGAGCTGTACGGCTACGAGGAGACCGACGAACGTGGTCGTCCCCTCCGCCGCAGCTCCACCGAGGCCGACGCCGACCAGGACGACGAGCAGCACCGGATGGTGGGCGACCACCTCGATCTCGAGCCGGTGCTGCGCGATGCGGTGGTCGTCGACCTCCCGCTCGCACCGGTCTGCCGGGACGACTGCCCGGGGCTGTGCCCGCAGTGCGGGTTCCGTCTCGAGGACGACCCGGAGCACCACCATGACGTGATCGACCCGCGGTGGGCCGCCCTCGGCGGTGCACTGGAGTCGATCGGATCGACCGACACCGACGTAGAGACCGACGTAGAGAAGGAAGAGGGCTGAGCAATGGCCGTCCCGAAGCGGAAGACCTCGCGCAGCAACACCCGCCACCGCCGTTCGCAGTGGAAGGCCAAGCTGCCCCAGATCAACAAGGTGGTGCGCAACGGCCGGGTCGAGTTCGTGGTCCCGCACCGCGTCGACGCCGACGGCGAGTACAACGGCCGTCAGGTCCTCGACGTCTGAGTGCCCGGGCCGCGGTCGTCGCGGCTCGGCGCCCTGACGCGCCCGATCTCCTCACGAGACCCGATCACTGCGGTGGTCGGGTCTCGTGTGCTGTCGTGCCGCGGTCGGGCGCAGCGGCGTACGACGTCCTCGATTACGGTGGGGGCATGAGTGAGCTTCACCCCGATCCGGCGCTCGACCTCGCCGCCCGGGCCCTGGCCACCGTGCTCGACCTCGAGGCCGTCGATCTGCGGGCAGACAGCCCGCTCGACGACCTGGGGGCCGACGCCGTGGCCCGAGTCCTGTGGGCCGACCTGGTCGAGCAGCTCGTCCGCACCGAGTCCACGCACGCTGACCTCGTCGTCGACGACGCCGCGCTGCGCGACGCCGACACGCTCGGCGACCTCGCTGCCCAGCTGCGTGCGGCGATGGCGACCTCGTGAGCCGTCGAGGGCAGCAGCGGCCCCCGCTCACCGACCTCATGGCCCGGATCGGGGTCGAGGTCGACCCGGACCTGCTCGAGCGATCGCTCACCCATCGGTCCTACGCCTATGAGAACGGCGGCCTGCCGACCAACGAGCGGCTGGAGTTCCTGGGCGACTCGGTCCTGGGTCTGGTGGTCACCGACGCTCTCTACCGCACCCACCCGGACCTGCCCGAGGGTCAGCTCGCCAAGCTCCGCGCGGCCGTCGTGAACTCCCGCGCCCTGGCGGGCATCGGCCGTGAGCTCGCCCTCGGCGAGCACCTGCTGCTCGGTCGCGGCGAGGAGACCACGGGTGGCCGCGACAAGTCCTCGATCGTCGCCGACACCGTGGAGGCGGTGATCGGCGCGGTCTACATCGACCGGGGGCTCGAGGCGGCCACCGCCCTCGTGCACCGGCTCGTGGATCCCCTCATCGAGGAGGCAGCCGAGCTCGGTGCGGGTCTCGACTGGAAGACCAGCCTCCAGGAGCTGTGCGCGACCGCGTCCTACGGCGTCCCCGAGTACGTCGTGGCGGAGAGCGGACCGGACCACCAGAAGTCCTTCCGCGCCCGGGTCCGGGTGGCGGGTGAGCTCTACGGCGACGGGCACGGTCGCAGCAAGAAGGAGGCCGAGCAGGAGGCCGCGGCGACGGCGTACGCCGAGCTCCTGGCACTGCGCGCCGTCGAGGCGGGCGCGCCGTCCGCGGGCGACGGGGACGAGGTGGGCGACCTGGTGGACGGGGCGAGCGCCGGCGGCGGCGACTAGCGGTGCCGGAGCTGCCCGAGGTCGAGGTGGTCCGTCGCGGGCTGGACCGCTGGGTGGCCGGCCGGACGGTGCTCGACGCCGAGATGCTGCACCCGCGCGCGACCCGGCGCCACGCGGCAGGCGGCGCCGACCTCGCTGCTCGTCTCGCGGGTCGAACCCTCGTGACGGCAAGCCGGCGCGGCAAGTACCTCTGGCTGCCGCTCGACGGGCACGGGACGGCACTGCTCGCCCACCTCGGCATGAGCGGTCAGCTGCTCGTCCGACCCGCGGACAGTCCGGACGAGACGCACCTGCGCGCCCGGGTCCGGTTCACCGACGGCGGTCGCGAGCTCCGCTTCGTCGACCAGCGCACCTTCGGTGGTCTGGCGCTCGACCCGCTGGTGCCCGACGATGCCGCGGGTCACGTGCCGCAGTCCGTCGCTCACATCGCGCGCGACCCCCTCGACCCGGCCTTCGACGACCCGCGCTGGGTACGCCGCCTCCGCGCTCGGCACACCGGGCTCAAGCGCGCCCTGCTCGACCAGACCCTGGTGTCCGGTATCGGAAACATCTACGCCGACGAGGCGCTCTGGCGCGCGCGGCTGCACTGGGCGGCCCCGACCGATGCGGTCGCACCGGCCCGCGCCCGGGAGCTGCTGCGGCACGCGCGCGACGTGATGACCGAGGCCCTCGACCAGGGCGGCACCTCGTTCGACGCGCTCTACGTCAACGTCAACGGCGAGTCCGGCTACTTCGACCGGTCGCTGGCTGCCTACGGCCAGCAGGATCGCCCGTGCCCGCGCTGCGGCCGACCGATCCTCCGCGAGGCGTTCATGAACCGCTCGTCCTACCGGTGCCCACGTTGTCAGCGCACCCCGGCGGGAGCACGGAAGTGACCGACGAGCAACCGGTGCGCCTGACGGCGTGGGTCACCGGCCGGGTCCAGGGCGTGGGGTTCCGCTGGTGGGTCCGGGCCCGCGGGCTCGAGCTGGGGCTCACCGGGTGGGCCGCCAACCTCGACGACGGCCGGGTCGAGGTGGTCGCGGAGGGCCCCCGCGCGGCGGGCGAGGCGTTGCTGGTCGCGCTGCGAGCGGGGACACCTCCGGGCCTGGTCCGGCTGGTCGTTGAGCAGTGGTCGGCCGCGCAGGGCCTCACCGGGTTCCGCGAGCGGTAGCGGCCGCCGTCGGTTGCCAGCGCGTCGTGGGTGTGCGAGCGCGCCGTGGGTTGACGGTGAGCGAGGGGCGCTGTCACCCTGGGTGAGCCGGTCGCCCCAGCGAGCGACCGCAGCACCCGGACCACACGCCCGTGCGGCGTACCCGTGAGCGCGCCCACCGCGCGCCGCCCTGCGTCAAGGGAGACGACCGATGTCGAAGGCGATCTACGGCCACCTCGGCGGTGCCGACACCCTCCTGCTGGCCGAGGTGACCCGGCTCCGGGTGCGGGTGCGCGAGCTCGAGGCCCAGGTCTCGGCGTACGAGGCCGATGTGGCCGACCAGTCATCTCCGGGAGCGATCGTCTCCCTGCGCGAGGCCGAGATCGACGCCGCGCTGCGCGAGCTCGGCAGCCCGGAGGCCGTGCTCACCGCAGCCACCCGGTGACCGGGTGCTGAGGCGAGCCTCGGGCGCGTACGCCGTGGCGCTGCGGGACGGCCGACCTCGCGCGGGTAGGGTGGGGCTCCTTCCCCGGACCCCCTGACGCCGACGCGCTGGAGCCTCTCGCGTGCACCTCAAGAGCCTCACCCTGCGCGGATTCAAGTCGTTCGCGTCCTCCACGACGCTGCACTTCGAACCCGGCATCACCTGTGTCGTCGGGCCCAACGGCTCGGGCAAGTCCAACGTCGTCGACGCCATCGCCTGGGTCATGGGCGAGCAGGGTGCCAAGAGCCTGCGCGGCGGCAAGATGGAAGATGTCATCTTCGCCGGCACCTCCGGTAGGCCGCCGCTCGGACGCGCTGAGGTGCTGCTCACCATCGACAACTCCGACGGCGCCCTGCCGATCGAGTACGCCGAGGTCACGATCTCGCGGACGATGTTTCGCAACGGTGGTTCCGAGTACGCCATCAACGGAGCGCACTGCCGGCTCCTCGACGTCCAGGAACTGCTGTCGGACTCCGGGATCGGCCGCGAGATGCATGTCATCGTCGGCCAGGGGAAGCTCGACGAGATCCTCTCGGCGTCACCGGAAGACCGTCGCGGCTTCGTCGAGGAGGCCGCGGGGGTCCTCAAGCACCGCAAGCGCAAGGAGAAGGCGCTCCGCAAGCTCGACGCGATGCTGGCCAACCTCACGCGCCTGCAGGACCTCACCACCGAGCTGCGCCGTCAGCTCAAGCCGCTCGGCAAGCAGGCCGAGGTGGCTCGCCGCGCGGCCGTGATCCAGGCCGACCTGCGCGACTCGCGCCTGCGGCTCATGGCCGACGACCTCGCGACCCTGCGCGACGCGCTCGACCAGGAGGTCGCCGACGAGACCGCCCTCCGCGAGCGGCGCACCGAGGTCGAGTCCGCGCTCGCCGGGGCCCAGTCACGCGAGGCCGTGCTCGAGGCGGAGATCACCGGCGAGGCACCGACCCTGGCCCGGTCGCAGGAGACCTGGTACCGCCTCTCCAGCCTGCGCGAGCGGATCCGCAGCACCTCGGCGCTGGCTGCCGAGCGGGTGCGCCACCTCGCGCCCGAGCCCGACGACGAGCGACGAGGCCGCGATCCCGAGGAGCTCGAGGCCGAGGCGCGGTCCGCCCGGGAGGCCGAGGCAGAGCTCGGCCGGGCGATCGCCGCCGACCGCGACGTGCTGGCAGCAGCCGTCACCGGCCGCGCCGGGTCCGAGGTGGAGCACGCGGCCGAGGAGGCACGCCTCACGGCGCTGGTGCGCGCGGCGTCCGACCGGCGCGAAGGACTCGTCCGCCTCACCGGTCAGGTCAACGGCGCGACGTCGCGCCTCGAGGCGCGAGCGGCCGAGGTCGAGCGGTTGCAGGGCCAGATCACCGAGGCGCGAGCCCGCGCCGACAAGTCCACCGCCGACTTCCATGCGCTCGAGTCGCAGGTCGCGGGACTCGACGAGGGCGAGGTCGGGCTCGACGACGAGCACGAGGCTGCGGCTGACGCCCTCGCCGGCGCGGAGAACCGCCTGGCCGCGCTGCGCCTCGAGGACCAGGAGTCCGAGCGGGAGCGCCACGCCCTCGTCGCCCGGGTCGAGGCGCT
>JANMMN010000321.1:0-7389 GCA_031373405.1 Actinomycetes bacterium | reverse complement strand
CCGGTCTCGCGCTCGGCACCGCCGCCGGGGTGGTCAAGCGCGTGACGCCGGATGTGCCGTCCTCGGCCGACTCGTGGACGGTCATCCGGCTCGACGACGGCGACCGGGTGGTGGGAGCGGTGGAGCTCACCACCGGCGACGAGGAGCTCGTGTTCGTCAGCTCCGACGCCCAGCTGTTGCGCTTCCCCGCCTCGGCGGTCCGGCCGCAGGGCCGACCCGCGGGCGGTATGTCGGGGATCCGGCTCACCGAGGGCCAGCGGGTGGTGTTCTTCGGCGCCGTGGACCCCGAACGCGAGTGCGTCGTCGTCACCGCCGCCGGAACGAGCGGTGCCCTGCCCGGCACGTCAGGGGCAAGCGTGAAGGTCACCCCGTTCGAGGAGTACCCCGGCAAGGGCCGGGCCACCGGTGGAGTCCGGGCCCAGCGCTTCCTCAAGGGCGAGGACACCCTGCTCGTCGCCTGGGTGGGTCCCGCACCTGCGCGGGCGTCCACGCCGCAGGGCGCACCGGCGCCGCTGCCACCGATCGATCCACGACGCGACGGCTCGGGGCTCCCGACCTCGAAGCCGGTGGCGGCCGTCGGCGGCCCCCTCGCCCCGGGTGGTCCGCGGCCCGCACGGGACGAGGCGGCACAGTGACCAGCACCGACGAGCGCTGCTCGGTGCTCACCTCGGCGGTCGGCGAGCCGCTTGCCGGCACCGCGCCTCGAGCCCGGGCCTGGCTCGTCGTGGAGCAGCCCGGGCCCTACGGCTTCGCGGCGACGACCGAGTCTCACCTCCCCGACGCGGTCCGCGCCTCGCTCGGGCGGCTCCCGAAGGACTCCGGGACGACGGTGCTCCTCGCGCGCGTGGTCGGACGGCACGCTGACGACCACGCTGCCATCGTGCGGCGACGGTTCTGGTTCGCCCACACCTCACCCGGGGGCGTGCGCATGCGCAGCGGCGAGATCGGTGATGCGGACCTGTTGCGCCCCGACCTGCCCGACGTCATCGCCGCCGCCGCAACGGGTCAGCTCCCGCCCTGGGGCACCACGAGCACCGAGCCGCTGCTGCTCGTGTGCACCAACGCACGGCGCGATCTCTGCTGCGCGCTCGCCGGTCGTCCCATCGCCGAGGCACTGGCGAGCGACCCGGCGTACGCCGACCACGTGCTGGAGGTCAGCCATCTCGGCGGCCACCGGTTCGCACCGACCGCCCTGCTCCTGCCGACGGGCGACGTCTTCGGGCGCCTCGACCCGACGGCTGCCGCCGCGGTGCTCGCTGGGGCACGGGCGGGCACGCTGGCCGGGCTCGATCAGCACCGGGGTCGCACGGCCCTCGCGCAGCCGGCGCAGGCCGCCGAGCACGCCGTCCGGGTTGCTGCGGGTGTCGACACCCTCGACTCCCTCGACGCGCTCCGCGTGGTCGGCGACCGCGCGGTGCCCGCGTCCCTGCGCTGGGCCGACGAGCGGTGCGAGGTCGAGGTGCGGCACCGGGACGGTCGCGCCTGGCGGGTCGTCGTGCACCGGACCACGATGACGACACCGCGCCCCGAGTCGTGCGGCAAGGCCGCCGTCGCGCCGGTCGCCTGGATCGCCGACCCGCCCGTGCCCGCCCGGCCGTGGCGGTGAGCGCCGGGGGCGAGGACGGATCAGCCGTACGATTCGCTAACGTCGGACCCGTGACCTCCCCCTTCCCGACGGACGTCTTCGCGGATGTCATCACGGGCAACGCGACGTACGCATCCTCCTTCCCCGGTATGGGGCTGACCGGGCGCGCGCTCAAGGGCCTCGCGCTGGTCACCTGCATGGACAGCCGGATCGTGCCCCTCGCACTGCTCGGGATGTCCCAGGGCGACGTGAAGATCCTGCGTAACGCGGGTGCCCGCGTGACCGACGACGTGCTGCGCACGCTGGTGCTCGCGACGTACCTGCTCGGCGTCGACCGGGTCCTGGTCATGCCGCACACCGACTGCAAGATGGCGAGCGCCTCGGACAGCGACATCCACGCCACGATCCTCGACGACTTCGGCGTCGACACCCGCTCGGTGGAGTTCCGCACGGTCGACGACCAGGAAGCGGCGCTGGCCTACGACGTCCAACGCATCCGCGCCTACCACCTGCTGCCCCGCACCCTCACGGTCGCCGGAGCCATCTACGACGTCAGAACCGGCCAGCTCCACCCCCGCCCCCTCTGACACTGAAGGGTCCATAAGTTCGATAGGACCGAACCAGATCCACCTTCATTTCCGCGGGTGATCCACCGGCGCCGATGCCCCGGGGTCCCGGCTCAGGGCGCGGGACGGGCGGCGGCGAGCATCGTCGACACCTCGTGCAAGGTCGTCCGGTCGCGGCCGCGGGAGGCTCCGAGCGCCCGCTCTGCGGCGTCGATGCCCTTCCACCCGTCCAGCCCGAGGGGGTGTACGCCGCGTTCGACCAGCAGCGCGACCACGCCGTCGCCGCCGCGCTCCACGGCACCCTCGAGGTCAGCGAGAACCGATGCCACCGTGGCCGCCGCGTCCTTCTTGTTGGTGCCGATGATCCCGGTGGGTCCGCGTTTGATCCACCCGGCGACGTAGAGCCCCCGGACCGTAACGTCGCCGGCACCGATGACCCGACCGTCGACGTTGGGGATCACGTTGCGTCGACCGTCGAAGGGAACACCGGCCAGCGGCAGGCCGCGATAGCCGACCGACCGTACGACCAGCTGCGAAGCGATCTCGAACGTCTCACCGGTGCCGTGGGCGGCCCCGTCGGCGTCGACCGTGGTGCGCTCGACGACCACAGTCTCGACCTGGTCGGAGCCGTGCAGCTCCACCGGACGGGCGTGGAAGTGCAGGTGGATGTGGCGGTGCGAGCCGTCGGGGACGTGGTCTGCCCAGCCGGCGATCACCGCGACGTTGCGCGCCACGACCCGGTCGGACTCGACGAGCGCGGCGCTCACCGGCTCGAGCTCGAGGTCGTGCGGGTCGATGAGGACGTCGACGCCGTCGAGCTCGGCGAGCTCCTTGAGCTCCTTCGTGGTCCACGTCGCCTGGGCGGGTCCACGACGGCCGAGCACGTGGACGTCGGTGATCCTGGACGCCGCAAGAACGTCGAGCACGTGCTGAGGCATGTCGGTCTGCTCGAGCCGGGCCAATGGCGCGATGAGCACCCGGGTCACGTCGACCGCGACGTTGCCGACCCCGACGACCACCACCGCCGTAGCGGCGGCCAGCGCGGACTCGATCGCCGCGCGATCGGCATCGGGATGCCCGCAGTACCAGGCCACAAGGTCGGTGGCCGCGATGCTGCCGGGCAGGTCCTCCCCGGCGATGTCGAGGCGGCGGTCGCGGCTCGCGCCGTAGGTCAGGACGACCCCGTCGTACGCCGAGAGCAGCTCCTCGACCGACACGTCGACCCCGACCTCGACTCCGGCCAGCAGGCGCACCTCCTCGCGCTCGAGAACGTGCTCGAGCGTGTCGCGCACCGAGCGGATGGAGTGGTGGTCGGGGGCGACCCCGTAGCGCACCAGCCCGAACGGCACCGGGAGCCGCTCGATCACGTCGACGAGCAGGCCGGCAGAGGCGAGGGCGTCGGCGGCATACAGGCCGGACGGCCCGGCCCCGACGACAGCGATCCGTTGAGTCACCTCGTCATCCGACCACACCGGGGCGATGGAGTCCGGGTTCGGTCCCGGCGTGCCGCGCACCGGAACGCACGGCCGTCCGTCCTGCCACGCGGGCGCTGGCGTCAGGCGGGCAGCCGGAGCCGCTCGCGTACGACGCGATACGTGCGCGACGGGTCGGTGACGTCGAACCACTCGGCGGCCATTCCGACGGCGAGGGCGCCCTCGACGTTGCCCGCCTGGTCGTCGACGAACAGGCAGTCGGCCCCCCCGAGGCCCAGGCGGTCGAGCGCGAGGTGGTAGATCCGCGGATCGGGCTTGAGCACGTGCTCGACCGAGCCGTCGACGAGGACGTCGATCTCGCTCAGCACGGTCATCCGGGCGACCCACTCGTCGCCGTGGAAGGCCCGCATGTCGTTGGTGAGAACGGCGATCGCCAATCCTGCGGCGCGCGCGTCCCGGATCAGCCCGATTGCCTCGGGGCGCACGAGCTCGACCTCGTCCGCGGCGAACAGCACCTCCATGAGGCCTTGGAAGGTCGCGGCCCGGCCGGTGAGCTCGGCGAAGTGATCGGCCTTGCGCGCCCAGTAGTCGCGCTCGGTGATCCCGCCGTCCTGCATGAGCCGCCAGTCGGCGTCGCCGGCCGGGTCGAAGGGACCGGTCCAGTCGAGGGTGCCAGGAGCGAGCCCCACCGCGCGCTCGCCGCTGCGCAGCAGCTCGAACGGCGTACGCAGCACGGGCCCGCCGAAGTCGAGCACCAAGGCCTTCACCGGCGCACCGAGACCCGGCGCTCGCTCGTGCTGGGGTGCTCGAACTCGGCGTGCACCACGTCGCCCACCTCGATCGGCACCGCGGCGGTCAGCCCTCCGGTGAGGACGAGGTCACCGGCCCGAAGCGGACGACCGCGGGTTGCCAGCGCCTCGGTCAGCCAGGCGAGTGCCGCCGCCGGATGCCCTAGCGCGTCCCGGCCCGAGCCGGTGCCGACGACGGTGCCGTTGCGCAGGAGCCGGACCGTGACCGAGTCGAGGAGACCGAGGGGCAGCACCGGCCCAACGACGACGTGCGACGCCGATGAGCCGTCGGCGGTGTTGTGCTCGATGTCCATCCGGTACCCGGTCCAGACCGAGTCGACGACCTCGAGCACCACGACGGCCTCGCGGCAGCTCGCCAGTGCAGCCCCGACGTCGAGCACGGTGTCGACGTCGCGGTCGTGCACGAGAGCGATCTCGGGCTCGACCCGGGGCTGCAGCAGCCTGCCGGGCAGGGTTGCGCCCGGCTCGAGGCGCATGGTGTCGAGCAGCGGTCCCCAGTTGGGCTCGTCGATCCCCATCTGATCTCGCATGGCCTGCGAGGTGTAGCCGAGCTTCCAGCCGACGGCGCGTGCTCCGCGGCCGATCCGCCGAGCTGTGAGCGCGTCCTGCACCCGGTACGCAGTCGGCAGGTCCCCGACCGCCACGTCGTCCGCTGCCACGGTGGCACCGGTCAGGCGCGTCACGTCGATCCGGGCCGCCGTGGCGTCCACATCGACCTGGGACGACGGCACCCCTCAGTGCTCCTCTTCCATGATCGTCACGCGGTCGAAGCGCACGACCTCCCCGAACCAGCCGCAGGAACCGCACCAGGTCATGAAGTTGCGCGTGTCGCCGGTCCAGTACTCCGTGGTGATGCCGCCGTGCTCGCCGATGGAGGCGGCGCACATGGGGCAGAACTTCGGACGGTCCAGGTAGTGCCGCTCGGCGTCACGCGCGAACCAGGCTCCCGGCTCGGGAAGCTTGTGCGGGTCGGCCGGGAGCGGCGCGGACTCCGCGGCCCGCGCCACCACCTCGGAGCGCTCGTCACCCACCGGTGCCGGCCTTCTCCCGACTGGCCCACGCCGCCTCGTGCAGGTCGAGCAGCTGCTGCTTGATCGGGCTGTAACGCATGGAGCCGCCGTTGATCCACGCTGCCGCGAACTCACGCTCGGCGCCGAACTTGTCCTTCTCGCACGGCAGGATGATCACCTCGTGCTTCTCGCGCACGGTGCCGAGCGGGTCCTCGCCGTTCTCCACCTTGCGCATGTTCTCCTTGAACATCTTGCGCAGCATGGCGACGCCGGCGTCCGAACGACCGAGGTGCTCCTGCGTACGGTCGGTGACGGCCCCCTGTGACACCCAGGCCATGACGTCCTGACCCTCGATGTAGTCCGTGACGAACCTGCCCTGCTCGTCGCGCCAGATGTAGTCGTACACGACCGGCCGGTCCTGGTGCTCCCAGACGCCGGCCTCGGGGTGATGCAGGGAGTAGAAGACCTTCCAGGTCGTCGTGTCGTCGATCGGCACCCGGATCTGCATCTGGTCGACACCGGCTCCACCGACCCGCATGTAGAACGGGAAGACAAGCGGGTGACCGATCTTCCAGTCGTCGCCCTCCTCGCTGCCGCCCTCCAGCACGCGCCGCTTGAGGATCCCCCACTCCATCTCGTCGAACGCCGTCTTCATGTGCTTCTTCTGGAAAGCCTTCGGTGCCTCGAACCCCTGAGTCTCCCCGAGGAAGTTGAAGTAGAAGCCGTGCAGCCACTCGACGTGGTGCGGGTCGACGGAGTTCTCCATGATCTGGAGCCAGTTGCACGGCAGGGTCGCGCACCCGGCGTCGCGGATGCCGTCCTGGACGAAGACGTCGAAGCGCGGCAGCTCGGGGGCGGGGTCGGGTCCGACGTAGACCCAGACCATGCCGCCCATCGTCTGGGCCTTGCCGGCCCTCAACTTCACCCGGTCGCGGAAGTTCTGGTTGTCGGCCTCGGCGGGCTGCTCGACGCACTGACCGTCGAAGTCGTACTTCCAGCCGTGGTAGCCGCACCGCACACCGTCCTCGTGGACGACGCCGTAGGTGAGGGAGGCCCGACGGTGCGCGCACTTCTCCCCGATGATCCCGTACTTGCCGCTCGGGGTCTTGTAGAGCGTCCAGTCCTCGCTCAGGAGACGCACGGTCTTCGACGGCACTCCGTCGAAGTCCTGCTCGAAGGCGATGGGGTACCAGTAGCGACGCAGCAGCTCGCCCATCGGTGTGCCCGGCCCGACCTGGGTGAGTTCCTCGTTCTGCTCCACGGTGAGCATGGGCGTTCCTTCCGTCGTCGTCGTGCCATGACCGAGAGGGGGTGCGTCCGGGGGACGACGGGGGATCGTCCCCCGGACGCAGGTCGTGCGGTGCGCTCGCGCGCGCTAGTCCTCGAGCAACGTGACCGTGCCGGCGGAGCCGTCGACCCGGATCCGCTGGCCGTTCCTGATGTTCGTGGTGGCGAAGCCGGTCCCGGTGACAGCGGGGAGCCCGTACTCGCGACACACGATGGCCGCGTGGCTCATCATGCCGCCGGTGTCGGTGACCGTCGCGCCGATCTTGCCGAAGATGGGCGCCCAGCTCGGCGCGGTGAGGGGGGCGACGAGGATCTCGCCCTGCTGCACCTCGTTGATCTGGTCGGCCGAGAAGATCACGCGGGCGGGGCCTTCGGCCACGCCGGGTGAGGCCGCGAAACCCTTGATGCCACCGTCGGCGGTGCCGCCGCCGAGCCAGGCCGCGACCGAGTCGGACGTGATGCCCCAGAGCATGACCGTGAAGGGCTCGGTGACGACCTCAGGCGGCACGCCGAGCGCTGGCGACGGCTTGGCCGTCTTGAGCGCGGCGACGATGCGCTTACGCTCCGCGATGCGGCTCGGCCAGTACTTCGGGCCGCGTGCCGCTCCGGGAGTGGCCCAGGACTGGTAGAGGTCGAAGAGCGCGTCGGGAACCTCGTTGCGCTTGAGGTAGAAGACGTCGTTGGCCTCGGCGAAGAAGC
>JANMMN010000057.1:0-12766 GCA_031373405.1 Actinomycetes bacterium | reverse complement strand
GAGATCGACGGGGATCCCGCCACCCTGACCTCGACCGTCCTCGTCGTCACGCCGCGCCGTCTCGAGCTCCCCGAGGCGCTGCGCGAGCGACGCGGCTGGGGCTTCGCCGCGCAGCTCTACTCGGTCCGCTCGTCGCGTTCCTGGGGGATCGGCGACGTCGCAGACCTGGCCGACCTCGCGTCGTGGAGCGCGATCGAGCTCGGTGCTGACTTCGTGCTCGTCAACCCGCTGCACGCGGCGTCGCCCGTCCCCCCGATGGCTCCCTCGCCGTACCTCCCCGTGACCCGCCGCTTCGCCAACCCGATCTATCTGCGGGTCGAGGCCGTGCCCGAGTACGCCTACCTCTCCGACGCGGTGCGCGGCGACGGCGCCGCGCTGGCCGCGACCGTGCAGGTGTCGAACGCGAGTGCCGAGCTGATCCAGCGCGACCCGATCTGGGCCGCGAAGCGCGCCGCTCTCGACGTCGTGCACGACGTCGCGCTCACGCCGGGTCGTCGCGCGGCGTACGACGCGTTCTGCCGTCGCGAGGGCGCCGGGCTCGACGACTTCGCGCTGTGGTGCGCCCTCGGCGACGAGCACGGGGAGCCTGCCGCATGGCCGGAGGAGCTCAACGACCCGCACGGCCCGGCCGCCGAGGCTGCGCGGGCGAGCCTCGCCCCGAAGGTGGAGTTCCACCGTTGGTGCCAGTGGGTGCTCGACGAGCAGCTCGGCCAGGCGCAGGCCGCAGCGATCGAGGCCGGCATGGCGATCGGTGTCATGCACGACCTCGCGGTCGGTGTGCACCCCGAGGGCGCCGACGCGTGGGCGCTGCGCGACGTGCTCGCGAAGGACGTCGCCGTCGGTGCGCCGCCGGACATGTACAACCAGATGGGGCAGGACTGGTCGCAGCCGCCGTGGCGCCCGGATGCCTTGGCGGAGAACGCGTTCATCCCCTACCGCGACATGCTGCGCACCGTGCTGCGGCACGCGGGCGGTATCCGGATCGACCATGTGCTCGGGCTCTTCCGACTCTGGTGGATCCCGCGCGGCATGCCCGCGAACGCCGGCACCTACGTGCGCTACGACCACGACGCGCTCGTCGGCATCCTCGCGCTGGAGGCGCAGCGCGCGGGAGCCGTCGTGATCGGGGAGGACCTCGGCACGGTCGAGGCGTGGGTGCAGGACACGCTTCACGATCGCGGCATCCTCGGCACCTCGATCCTGTGGTTCGAGAAGGACGCCGAGCACGCACCCCTCGCGCCCGAGCAGTGGCGCGAGCTCACGCTGGCGAGCGTCACGACGCACGACCTGCCGCCGACGTCGGGCTTCCTCGCGGGCGCGCACGTTCGACTCCGGGATGAGCTCGGCCTGCTGACCACGTCGTACGACGAGGAGCTCGCTGCCCACGAGTCCGACCTCGCGGCCTGGGTGGTGGCCCTGCGCCATCGCGGCCTGCTCGGTGCCGCCGCGAGCGACGAGCAGATCGTCGAGGCGCTGCACCACTACCTCGCGCAGACCCCGTCGCGGCTCCTCGCGGTCTCCCTCGCCGACGCCGTCGGCGACCGCCGGGCGCAGAACCAGCCCGGCACCGACCAGGAGTACCCCAACTGGCGGGTGCCGCTGACCGACGGCGCGGGGAAGGCCGTGCTCATCGACGACCTGCCGCACATCGCGTTGCTGCGCACCCTGGCCGGCACCGTGCGTGGCGCAGGTCGCGATCAGCGCGCGACCGGACACGAGTGGCGCACCGGCCCGTAGAATCACCGCTATGGCCACCATCCTGCGGGCGGGCGCACGCGCTGCCGCCGCGCTGACCCTCTCGCTCGGCTTCGGCACCGTGCTCACGTCCCCTGCGTTCGCCGTCAAGCGCGACGACGGCGACATGCCCGGTGACCCGATGGCGGTGGGCCAGGCGTTCGTGCTCTTCGTGCTCATCCCCCTCTCGGTGATGGCGATCGTGTGGCTGCTCGTCGCGGCTCCGGGCTGGACCCGCGGCGGGCGCGCGAGCTCGACCGACGCGTGGACGGGCGATCCGCTCGTGCTGGACGCATCCGCGGCACCCGTCGCTGTCGACTCCACCGGCTCGACCGCTCTGGCGATCGAGGAGTCCGACGGATCCGGGGGCACCAGTGCGCGTTGGTGACGGCTTCACCACCGACCAGCACGCGGCTCTCGCGCGTGCGGTCGACACCGCGTCGGCTGCGTCGCGGTTGTCGTTCCGGCTCTACGTCGGTGTGCTGGAGCACGGTCGCGCCTCGGCGATCGCCCTGGTCGCGGCCCGCGGAGCCGGCGCCGACACCACTGTGCTCGTCGCGGTCGACCCCCGGTCGCGAGCGCTCGAGATCGTCACCGGTGCGAGGGCGGCCGGCGTGATCGACGACCGCACGTGCGGGCTCGCCGCGCTCGCGATGACCTCGTCGTTCGCTGCCGGCGACCTCGTGGGCGGCATCCGCAACGGGTTGCAGATCCTCGCCGACCACGCACGGCACCCGGCGACGTTGCACGTCGACACCTTCTGACCGAGTCGCCAGACGGCGGAGTCTCGCGGGCTAGGCGTCGCGGACCTGGCAGCGCAACGAGCGCTCGATGCCGTCGCGGGCCTCGCGCACCAGTCGTCGAGCACCCGCGGGGACGTCGTCCCGGGCGAGGAAGCGATCGGTGAGCTCGAGCGTCTCGGTCTCGACGAGCAACGTGGGGTAGAACCCGACGGTGATCGTCTGAGCGGTTTCGTTGGTGCGCTCCCGCCATGCCTGCGGGAGCGCGGCGAAGTAGCGGTCGAGGAACGGACGGAGGAGGTCGCGCTGGTCGGGCTGCACGAAGCCGCCGATCGTCGCGGTGAGCAGCGCGTTGGGCAGGTCGTCGGTCTCGACCACGGCAGCAAAGGCCGCCTCCTTGGCCGCGAGCGTCGGGATCGCGGCGCTCGCCGCCGCTGCCTGTCGGCGACCGGTCGCGGTGTCGTCGCTCGCGAGCTCGGTGTCGATCTCGGTCGGGTCGGCGGCACCGAGAGCGATCAGCCGCTGGAGCAGGGTCCAGCGCAGGTCGGTGTCGATCACCAGACCTGCGGGTGCGTCTCCCGAGAGCCACGACCGCACGAGGGCTGCGTGCTCCGGCGTACGCGCGGCGGAGGCGAACGCTCGCGCGAACGCGAGCTGGTGGTCGCTGCCGGCACCGGAAGCGTCGACGAGCCGTGCGGTGAGCGAGGCGAGGCGGTCGCGGTACGCCGGTCGGTGCGCCGGGGTGGCGTAGAGCTCGGCAGCGGACTTGGCCTGGTTGAGCAGCACCTGGACGACGCCGATGTCGGTCTCGCTCGCGATCCCGGACTCGACGAGCGAGAGGTAGTCGCCCGCGGACAGCTCCGCATCGCGCGTCATGTCCCACGCCGCACCCCAGATGAGCGCGCGAGGCAGTGAGCGCTCGAGCGTGCCGAACGAGTGGAGGACGGTCGCGAGCGACCGGGCGTCGAGCCGGATCTTGGCGAAGGTCAGGTCGTCGTCGTTGAGGAGCAGGAGGTCGGGCTGCGCGATGCCGACCAGCTCGGGCACGTCGGTGCGCTCGCCGACCACGTCGATCTCGACCCGGCGGACGCGCTCGAGACCGCGCGCACCGTTCTCGTAGAGTCCGAGCGCGATCCGGTGCGAGCGCAGCACGGCCGGCACCCCGACGGGCGAGGACGGCGGTTCCTGCACGATCGTGACGCTGGTGAGCACACCGGCATCGTCGATGACGAGCTCGGGGCGCAGCAGGTTGACCCCGGAGGTCTCCAGCCACTCCGCCGACCATCGGGAGAGGTCGCGACCGCTGGACTTCTCCAGCTCGTGGAGCAGGTCGGACAGCCGGGTGTTTCCCCAGGCGTAGGTGGCGAAGTACGACTGCAGACCGGCGAGGAACTCCTTCTCCCCGACCCACGCGGCGAGCTGCTGGATCGCCGACGCGCCCTTGGCGTAGGTGATGCCGTCGAAGTTCACCTCGACGGCCTCGAGGTCGATCATGTCCGCCGCGATCGGGTGCGTCGAGGGCAGCTGGTCCTGGCGGTAGGCCCAGTTCTTGCGCTGCGAGAGGAAGGTCGTCCACGCGCCGCGATAGCGGGTCGCGTTCACGTTGGCGTAGTGCGACGCCCACTCCGCGAAGGACTCGTTGAGCCACAGGTCGTCCCACCACGTCATGGTGACGAGGTCGCCGAACCACATGTGCGCGAGCTCGTGCAGCACGGTGTTGGCGCGCTGCTCGTAGGCCGCATCGGTGACCCGCGAGCGGAAGACGTAGTCCTCGAGGATGGTCACGCAGCCGGCGTTCTCCATCGCGCCCGCGTTGAACTCCGGGACGAAGAGCTGGTCGTACTTCGCGAAGGGATACGGCGTGGAGAACGCCTGCTCGAAGAACTCGAAGCCCTGCTTGGTGACGGTGAAGACCTCGTCGGCGTCGAGGTACTGCGCCAGGCTCGCCCGGCAGAACACCCCCAGCGGGTAGGTGCCGTGCGGGCCGGCGTACTCGTCGGTGACGACGTGGTAAGGACCAGCGACGACCGCGGTGATGTAGGTCGAGATCCGCGGGGTCGGCTCGAAGGTCCAGTGTGCGAGGCCGTCGTCGAGCACGACCTGCTCCGCGACGGGGGAGTTGGAGACGACCAGCCACTCCGCGGGGGCCGTCACCGAGAAGGAGAGCGAGGCCTTGAGGTCGGGCTGGTCGAAGCAGGCGTAGACCCGACGCGCATCTGCGACCTCGAACTGGCTGTAGAGGTAGACGGCGTCGTCGACGGGGTCGACGAAACGATGCAGTCCTTCGCCGGTGCGCATGTAGGAGCACTCGGCGTCGACGACCAGGACGTTGTCGGTGCCGAGCCCGGTCAGGGGGAGCCGGTGGCCGTCGAAGGCGGAGGTGTCGAGATCGGCACCGTTGAGGCGCGCCCGGTGCAGGGTCGTCGCGATGATGTCGAGCCAGGTGCTCGCGCCCTCGGCCGCCGTGAAGCGGGCCGTCGTGGTGCTGCGGAACGTCGCGGCATCCGGCGCGGTGACGCCGGTGAGGTCGACGTGGACCTCGTAGGCCGAGACCGCGAGGAGCGCGGACCGCTCGGCCGCCTCGGCACGCGTGATGTTGGTCGTCGACACGCGGGGGACTCCTCCGTCAGGCCGCGTCCCGGGTGGGGCCGCCGGCAGAGAACGAGGAGCTTCATGAGCCCCTCGTCGCAATCGGGACATCCTCGCACGCGGTGAGCGTGGGACCGCCAATCGTGGCCCGTGTCCGGGGGGCCGACAGGACGACTTCCGCCCGGGGCTGGCACGATCTGTGCCATGCGCGTGCACCTCGGCTGTGACCATGCCGGCTTCGAGTTCAAGAACGTCCTCGCCGACCACCTGGCAGCGGCCGGGCACGACGTCGTCGACCACGGGGCGCGGGAGTACGACGCGCTCGACGACTACCCGCCGTTCTGCGTCGCCGCCGCCCAGGGCGTCGTCGCCGACCCCGGCAGTCTCGGTGTGGTCATCGGCGGCTCGGGCAACGGCGAGCAGATCGCGGCCAACAAGGTGCGCGGTGTCCGCGCTGCCCTGGCCTGGTCGGTCGCCACCGCGTCGCTCGCTCGTGAGCACAACGATGCCAACGTGATGGGGATCGGCGCCCGTCAGCACCCGCAGGCCGAGGCCCTCGCCATCGTCGACGCCTTCCTGGCCACGCCCTTCAGCCAGGACGTGCGGCACATCCGCCGGATCGAGCTCCTCGCCGGCTTCGAGGCCACCGGCGCCTTCTGACCGCCCGAAGGGTCACGGGTCGAGGGGTCGGGCGTGCTTGACCGTGACGGTGCGTTCGGCCCGCGCCCGGTCGCCCGGCCCCGGCCGGGAGACGTCGCGGGCGCGCAGGGCGCCGTCGACACCGACCCGCGACGGGCCGCGGTCCGCGAGCCGGTCGAGGGCGCGGTCGTCGGGGTGCTCCTCGGCTCCGCGGGGTGCACGCTGGGGTCCTGCCACGGCCCGACCGTACGCCGTCAGGCCCGCCGACACCTGCACGACCGCCAGCACGAGATCAGACAGGAGCACCGTGCCCGAGGGCCACAGCCTGCACCGCCTCGCGCGCAGCCTGACCCGTACGTTCGGGGGGCAGCTTGTCGAGGCGTCGAGCCCGCAGGGCCGATTCACGTCCGGTGCTGACGCGATCGACGGTCGCGTGCTCGAGCGAGCAGAGGCGTGGGGCAAGCATCTCGTCGTGGGATTCGAGGGCGAGCTGTTCGTCCACGTGCACCTCGGCCTCTACGGCACCTGGGTGCGCAAGCGCGCGCCCGCACCGGAGCCCTGGGGCGCCGTGCGGCTGCGGCTCGTCGGGGAGTCCTGGTACGCCGACCTCCGCGGACCGACGACCTGCGAGCTGATCGACCCGCACGGCCGCGACCTCGTCGTGGCGCGGCTCGGCCCCGACCCGCTGCGCCGCGACGGCGACCCGGTGAAGTTCCGGGACCGTGTGCTCCGTAGCCGGGCGCCCATCGGAGCGCTGCTCATGGACCAGTCGGTGCTCGCCGGGGTCGGAAACATCTACCGCGCCGAAGTCCTTTTCCTGCACGGGGTCTCGCCGTTCGCCGAGGGCCGCTCGCTGCCTCCCTCGACGGTCGACGCGATGTGGGCGGAGCTGGCGACGCTGATGCGTGACGGCGTACGCCGGGGGCGGATCGTCACGGTCGCACCCGACGACGTCGGCGCGCTCGCCGCGCTGGACACCGACCGCCCCTCCTCCGACGACCCGCGGCTCGACGGGGGGGAGGACACGTCGTCGCGGCGCCGGGTGCGCCGCAGCACCGGGGTCTATGTCTACCGACGCGACGGTCGCGAGTGCCTGCGGTGCGGATCGGCGATCAGCGCGGCCGACTTCCGCGGCCGTCGCCTCTACTGGTGCCCGGGGTGCCAGCGCGAACGCCGGTGTGATCAGCCTGCTGAGACCAGCGCGGGGCGGCTGCCGACGAGCAGCTCACCGTCGTACTGATAACCGAGCTCGCGGAGCTCGCCGAGGCGGCGGCGGTAGGCGATCGCGATCGCGTCGCTCTTCACGTGCAGCTCCGCCCCTAGGTCGAAGGGCAGGAGCTCGGGGCGCTGGTTCTCCACGATCTCGGCGTCGGCGACGAAGATCGGCGGCACCCTCTTGGCCGCGTTCTTGTCGGCCCAGGTGCCGATGAAGAACGTTCGGAGCGAGACCCACTTGGTCAGGGTCGTCGTCGCGTCGACCGGGATGTTGGTGTCGTAGAGCACCATCTGCCCGATCGAGAGGTTGACCTCGAGCCGGATGAGTGACGGCAGCTGCCACCCGGTACGGGTCAGCACGGGTGGTCGGTCCTGCAGCCCCCGACGTGCCTTGTTGCGCAACGCGAAGAGTCCCTTGGGCGCCGGCGGGTGCATCTCGACGGAGAGTCGACCCTCCCAGTCGTTGGGGATCTCGACCTCGTAGTCGGGGATCTCGGGCAGCTCGGGATTGCCGAACTGGCCGGCGTGGACGAACGGGGTGTGCGCGGCATCGCAGCCGTTCTCGACGACGCGATTGACGTTGGCCTTCCACAGCCAGTCGCCGCGCACGTTGTGACCGCCGTAGCGCGGGTCGTCCCACTCGGGCCAGACCGGGATCGGCGGGGCCGCCTCGACCGGCATGGTGCCGTCGCCCATGAACACCCAGACGAAGCCATAGCGCTCCAGGCTCGGCAGGATCTCCTCGTCGGGCCGGGCCGCGTTGTAGGAGGTGACCCCGCCATCGGGTCGGCGCTCCATGACGACGTCCTGCTCGAGGCAGCGGATCGTGCCGGGCGTGGTGGGCGTGACGCGCGAGGAGAACTCGAGCGCGTACCAGAAGTTCTTGAGCACGACCCCATGGTGGACCACTTTCGGGTCATCCGCATCCCAAGAATGGACCGGCGTTCCATTTATCGGGCGATCTGGGCTGCCGGGCTGCCGGATCCGGCGAGACCGCGCCAACACACGGCCGACGAGCGGCTGCGCCGGGGTCGGGGTCGTGCGCTCGGGCCTGGCGCGTTCGCAGGTAGGACCGCGGTACGTTCGTGGGGTGACTGGCATCGTGGACGCAACCTCGGGACGACCTTCGAACGACGTCACACCCGAGGGGCGGTTCACCCGGCTGCGGCGCTACAACCTCGTGATGGGTGTGCTCCACGGAGCGCAAGCGTTGGCGGTCATCGCCCTCGCGACGTCGTTCGCGCTTCCGGTGACGGCAGCGTTCATGACCGGGCCGCCCGGATCTGCGCCGGCTGCACCCGCGTCGCTGTTCGAGGTCAGCATCGCCTGGGGGTGCGCGCTGTTCCTCCTGCTCTCCGCGGCCGCGCACTTCACCATCGCCTCCCCGCCGGTCTTTCCCTGGTATCGCGCCAACTTGCTCCTGAGCCGCAACTTCGCGCGCTGGGTCGAGTACTCGCTGAGCTCGTCGGTGATGATCGTGCTCATCGCGCTCGTCACCGGGATCAGCGACATCGCCGCACTCGTTGCCCTGTTCGGTGTGAACGTCTCGATGATCCTGTTCGGGCTCCTGCAGGAGAAGTACGAGAGTCCCGGTGGCGGCATGCTCCCGTTCTGGCTCGGGTGCATCGCCGGTGCCACTCCGTGGATCGCGATCGGCATCTACCTCGTGAGCCCGGGCAACGCTGCCAGCCCGCCCGGCTTCGTCTACGGGATCTTCGTCTCGCTGTTCGTGTTCTTCAACGCCTTCGCGCTCAACCAGTGGCTGCAGTACCGCCGGATCGGGAAGTGGAGCGACTACCTCTACGGCGAGACGGTCTACATCACCCTGAGCCTCGTCGCGAAGTCCCTGCTCGCGTGGCAGGTGTTCGCCGGGACCCTCGTCCCGCCCGGCTGACCGGGAGGTCGGTCACGGCGGGGGCCAGGGCGATGAGCGCCGCGACGGAGGTTGTCACCGCGTCACGGCGGACCGTCTCGGCGCACGGCCTGCTCGGCGAGCAGCTGCTCGCGGTCGGCGAGTCGGGCGAGGCCGGCGTACGGCTGGGCGAGGCGGTGGTTGCGGCGTAACGCGTCGGCGTTGCGATCCAGGAATGCCCAGTAGCCCGCGGTGAAGGGGCAGGCCTTCGGGCCGACCCTGGTCGACGGCGAGTAGGCGCAGCCCTTGCAGTGGTCGGTCATGCGGTTGAGGTACGCGCCACCGGCGGCGTACGGCTTGGTCGCCATGCGACCACCGTCGGCGAACAGAGCCATCCCGATGACGTTGGTGACCATGACCCAGTCGAAGCCGTCCACGAAGCTGTCGCGGAACCACGCCGCGGTGGCCTTCGGGTCGTAGCCCTGCTGCAGTGCCCAGTTGCCCAGCACCATGAGCCGCACGATGTGGTGGCTCCAGCCACGGTCGCGAACCTCGGCGAGAGCCGAGCGCAGGCACGCCGCCTGCACGGCGTCCGCGTCGAGGTCGGCGAACCAGTCCGGAACCGGCGTGCACGCCCCCAGCGCGTTGCCCTCGGCGTACTCCTCGCCGAGCGCCCAGTAGAGCTGCCACGCCCACTCCCGCCAGCCGATCACCTGGCGGGTGACCGCCTCGGCGCTCTGGAGGGGCACGTGCCCCTCCCGGTACGCCAGGATCGTCGCGTCGACGACCTCGAGCGGATCGAGCAGGCCGAGGTTGAGAGGCACCGACAGCAGGCTGTGCGCCATCGCCCAGTCGGCGTGCAGCACGGCGTCCTCGTAGGGGCCGAACTGCGCGAGCCGGTGCCTGACGAAGTCGTCGAGGGCGGTGCGCGCCTCGGCGTGGGTGGCGGCGAAGCTGCGAGGCCCGTCCACCCCGACGAACGTGATGCCCTCGTCGCGCCAGGCGTCGAGGTCCCTGCGCACGGCGTCATCGATCGCATCCTCGGTCGGTGCCCACGGATGCGGCAGCCCCAGGGTTCGTGCCCCCTTCGGCGGCGGCAGGCGGTTGTCGGCGTCGAAGTTCCAGCGCCCGCCCTCGGGTTCGCCGTCAGGGTGCACGAGCAGGCCCAGCTGGCGGCGCCGGTGGCGGTAGAAGTCCTCCAAGACTGGCCTCCGCGTGCCGAGCCAGTCCTGGAAGTCGTTCTCCGCCATGGTGAATCCGCGTGCCGGCAGCACTCTCATGCCCTGCTCGCGCACCCACCGACGTGCTGCGTAGGACGTAGGGTCGACCACGGTCACGGTGCGCGGGTCGACGCCGGCGGCGCGCAGGGCCTCGGCGTACGACGCACCACGCACGTGGATCGCGCGGTCCCCCAGCTCGGCTGCCCGGTGCCGCACCGCGCTGAGGAGCAGGTGCGCCTTCTGCCGGTGCACACGCCGACGGGCGAACGTGCCTCGCGACTCGATCAGCAGCACCGGTTCGTCAGCGGGGGCGTCGTGGGTGAAGTGCGGCCCGAGCTGGTCCGCGAACAGCATCCTCACGCCCCTGATCGTCCAGGTAGCCCGGCTAGTCCGCATGTCGAGCCGGCACCAGGACGCCTTCACGCGGGCCGACTAGGACGGCTGCGCCGTTCGCCTGGTGGTCGGCCGCCGCTGACCCAGACCGGCGGCCTTGCTCCACGAGGTGAAGGACCCAGCCGGACCACCGTGCGGACGCACCAGCCAGGGCCACGGGTGCACCTCGTCGAGCCCGATCGCACTACTACGCCGGTGCCACCCCGGCACGGGCGCGAACGTGGCGGCCACACCTCCCCCCTTCAGCACCTCGACCGGGTCGCCGCGCCACACCTGCACCACTCGTCGCTCAGCGAGGTCGGCGAGGCACTCGACCAGGAACACCAACCGTTTTCCCGTGAGGCGCAAGCGCGCGAGCAGCGCCTCGTCGAAGACGAACACCGCCGGCAGCCCGGGGTGAGCCGCGAGCGCGGGATCATCGTCGCCGAGCGACTCAGCGGTCAGCCAGACACGGCTCACCCCGGCGCGACGCACCGGCTGGCCGGGCCCCGCGGTCCCCTCGGGGTCGAGGTCAGCGTGCACCCCGGCAGGTGCCGGGACCGGTGCCAGGACCGGGTCGTCGGCGTACTGCTGCACCGGGCAGGCGGTGCGCAGCGCGCAGCCGGCGCAGAGACCGGGCGCCCGCCGCTCGACCTGGGCGCGAGCGAAACCGTATGCCCGGCCGGTGCCCGCGCCGACGGTCCACTGCCAGCCGAGCCTGTTGGCTGCTCGTGACCCGTCGAGGAGATGGGCGAAGAACAGGTCCTCGCCATCGCGCCACCCCAGGCCATGGCGCACCGACCAGTGGGAGGCGAACCACATGCGCGACTGGTTGACCAACCAACCGTCCTGCTCGAGCTCGTCCATGACCAGCTCGAGGCAGGCCATCGCACCACTCCAGGTCGGCGACGGAGCCGCGCCGCGCGCGCGCACCTCGTAGCGGAGGGAGGACGCGGAGCCGCCGGTGCGGGCGTAGAGGTGCCGGGCGTACTCCTGCCAGAGCAGCTCGTCGCGGAACTTCGCCACGTCACGTGGCGGGCCGCCGGCCACCGTCTGCCACAGTCGCGGCAAGGCGATCAGCCCATGGCGGACGTAGGGCGAGAGCCGCGAAGCACCCCGTCGCTCTTCTGGATACACCTCGTTGCGGGCAGCGGCGTATCCGGTGACGTCGAACGCAGCGAGGGCCGCGTCGGCGGCGCTCTGCCCTCCCCGCAGCGCGGTGCTGCGCCGCACCTCGCCGTCGACGATGTCCGAGAGGTGCTGACGGACCCAGTCCTCCTCCTCACCCACCACCGGAGCGGGCAGGGGTCGGCTCACGTCGGCAGCCGGACGCCGAGCCGGCCGCGGGCGCGCGACGGGTCGACCACGCGACCAGCCTGGACAACCTGCACCTCGCCCCGGGCCGCCAGGCGGCGTACGGCGCGGCGCACGGACTCGCGTTCCCCGGGGACGGTCTCCTCCGGGTCGATCACGGCACCCCTTCGACGGGAGCGCAGGGCCGCCAGCACCTCATGCTCCAGTGCTTCGTCGCCGGCGCCGAGTCGAGCTCGCCGGCACGCTGGCGAGCAGTAGCGGACCTCCGCGAAGGACCGCTCCCACGCCTTGCGCCAGGTCATCTCCCGACCGCACACCACACAGGTGCGAGACGCCAGGTCAGCTCGCTCGGGCACGACACCAGCATGGGAGCCCGGCAGGCCGCACGCATCCGGAGCCAGTCGGGACGTGGTCGCGAGGGCCGGCGTCGGGGGTGTCGACGTCCTCGTCGGGGTCGCGCGTAGAGTGAGGGCCATACCGCGGGAGCTTCTCGCGGATCAGCGAGTCATCGCACCTCGTCCTCGGCCGTGACCTGTGCGGGCTGTCAGCCCTGCGGAGTCACACAGACCACCTGGGCCAGCGCCCGGCTGATGTGTCGCCAGGGCCGATGAGCAACCTGCGGTGCCGGCGCGGCCGTCTGGGTCGCGTGCACACACGATCCGTCGCTGACGGCAACAGGATCACGAGGCGCACCATGGGCCCGAACCTCCACACCAGCTCTCCTCCAACTGCCGATGATGGCTCCGTCAGACGCAGCACCAGCTTCTCGTCCCGAACGGGACGTCGGTTGTCCGGTGTCGCGGTGGACGTCCGGCGAATCTGGGCGGACAAGCGCATCAGGGTCGCTGCCGGCCCTGCTCTGGCCGCGCTCTACGGCCTCGTCGCTGGGTTGGTCACACCGCGAGGCCCGATGACGAGTGCTGCGGCGCTTGCCGCGATGGCGACCAGCATCGGCATCGGCATCGTGGCCGGCGTGGTGACCCGGTCCCGCTGGGCGATGCTGTGGGGACCGCTTGCGTACGTGGTCGTCTTCGAGCTCGTGCGACTCGACGCCGTAGGGCCCACGGTCGATGGACTTCATCTCGGCAGTG
>JANMMN010000267.1:0-3801 GCA_031373405.1 Actinomycetes bacterium | reverse complement strand
GTCGATGAACAGCACGATGTCGCCGCGCGACTTGATCTCTTTGAGCACCTTCTTGAGGCGTTCTTCGAAGTCGCCGCGGTATCGGCTGCCGGCAACGAGTGCGCCGAGGTCGAGTGTGTAGAGCTGCTTGTTGTGCAACGTGTCGGGCACGGCGTTGTTCACGATCATTTGGGCGAGGCCCTCGACGATGGCGGTCTTGCCGACCCCGGGCTCGCCGATGAGCACCGGGTTGTTCTTGGTGCGGCGGGAGAGAATCTGCATCACCCGCTCGATCTCCTTCTCGCGCCCGATCACCGGGTCGAGCTTGCCCTCGCGGGCCGCCTGCGTGAAGTTGCGGCCGAACTGGTCGAGGACGAGCGAGGTCGAGGGAGTGCCCTCGGCCGGGCCGCCCGCTGCCGCCGGCTCCTTGCCCTGGTAGCCGGAGAGAAGCTGGATGACCTGCTGGCGGACCCGGTTCAGGTCAGCGCCGAGCTTGACCAGCACCTGGGCGGCGACGCCCTCGCCCTCGCGGATGAGGCCGAGCAGGATGTGCTCGGTGCCGATGTAGTTGTGGCCGAGCTGGAGCGCCTCGCGCAGCGAGAGCTCGAGGACCTTCTTCGCGCGCGGGGTGAAGGGGATGTGCCCGGACGGCGCCTGCTGGCCCTGGCCGATGATCTCCTCGACCTGCTGGCGCACGGCCTCGAGCGAGATGCCGAGGGACTCGAGCGCCTTGGCCGCGACCCCCTCGCCCTCGTGGATGAGGCCGAGGAGGATGTGCTCGGTGCCGATGTAGTTGTGGTTGAGCATCCGGGCCTCTTCCTGGGCCAGGACGACGACCCGGCGAGCCCGGTCGGTGAACCTCTCGAACATCGCCATCTCCTTCACCACGAGCAACCGCGGGGCGGTTGGTCTCGCAAGCGTAGCCCGGCATGCGCCGGCCCTCATGTCGCAGAACCGCCGAGCCACGCGGGACGTTCCCGAACCGGGTTACGCCCTGCGTGAACCCAGGGGTCGGAGACGCCTGGGGAGCGCCTAGCGTCGGGCTTGTGATCACGGTGGTGGTGGGCGTCGGCCCCGGCATGGGGATGGCCCTGGCCCGACGATTCGGCCGGGACGGCTCGACCCTCGCGCTGGTCGCCCGCCGCGCCGAGGCGCTGACGGCCTACGCCGAGGAGCTGGGTGCCGAGGGCATCACCGCCCACGGGTTCCCCGCCGACGTGAGCGACGAGGCGTCGCTGCGCTCGGCCTTCGCCGCCGTCCGCACCACGCTCGGCGACCCGGACGTGCTCGTCTACAACGCCTCGGTCTCGGTCTCGGGCACCCCCGGCGAGATCAGACCCGAGGCGGCCGTCGAGGTGTTTCGGGTCGGGGCGATCGGTGCGCTCGTGTCGCTGCAGGAGGTGCTGCCGGCGATGCGCGCGCGTGACGCCGGCACCGTGCTCGTGACCGGCGGCGGTCTCGGCGTACGCCCGTGGCCGCCCGCGACGGCCCTCGGGATGAGCAAGGCGGCCGTGCGCAACCTCGTGCTCGCGGCGGCACGCGACCTCGCCGACACCGGGGTGCACGTCGGCACGGTCACCATCATGGGTGTCGTCGGGTCACCGGGCCTCGACCCCGCTGACATCGCCGAACGGTTCTGGGACCTGCACACCCAACCGCGCGGATCCTGGGACACCGAGGTCACGCTCGGCACCTGATCGCGCGTCGCGCACCACCCCCCGAGGGCGACCCGCCATGATCGGGCCCATGCCTGTCCGTCTCCGCCTGGTCCTCGCCAGCGCCCTGATGCTCTTCGTCGAGCTCATGCTCATCCGCTGGCTCGGGGCCAACCTGCTGCACCTGTCGTACTTCTCCAACATCGTGCTGCTCGGGTCGTTCCTCGGCATCGGCCTCGGCTTCCTGCTCGCCAAGCCCGGGTTCAAGGCGCCGATGTGGTTCCCCGCCATGCTCGCGGGCCTCGTCGCGGTCGTGCTGCTCTACCCGGGCGGCGTCGACCGCACCGGCAGCGACCTCATCTACTTCACCACGGTCAACACCGCGACGAAGTTCCCACCCGAGGTGACCCTCGCGCTCGTCTTCATCGGCGTGGCCGCGGTGATGCTCGGCCCTGCGGTGCTGGTGGCGCAGTGCTTCTTCGAGCTGCCCCGCCTCGACGCGTACCGGTTCGACCTGATCGGCAGCCTGATCGGCACGGTGCTCTTCGCGGTCCTGTCGTTCCTCGGTGCCCCGCCGCTCGTGTGGGCGGTCTTCATCGCGATGACGACACTGGCGCTGATTCCGGTGTGGCGCTCGTTCGTCGCCAGCGCCGGGCTCATCGCGTTCGTCGCGATGCTCGCGGTCGGCACCTTCGCCGGTGACATCTGGTCGCCGTACTACAAGATCCAGACGATCACGCAGACCGGCGCCGACAGCACCGGTCAGGAGTACACCGCCGTCACGGTGCTCGCCAACGGCGTACCGCACCAGGCGATCCTCTCCATCGACGTACGCCTCGAGCAGGAGCCGTTCTACGGCACGCCCTACGAGCGGATCACCCCCGACGGGGTCGGTGACGTGCTCGTCGTCGGGGCCGGCAACGGCTCCGACGTCGCACTCGCGCTGCGCCGCGGGGCCACGAGCGTCGACGCGGTCGAGATCGACCCGCGCATCCGCGAGCTCGGCGTCGAGCTGCACCCGCAGCGGCCCTACGACGACGCGCGCGTCACCACCTACATCGGTGACGGTCGCGCGTTCCTGCACCAGAGCGAGAAGAAGTACGACCTGGTGATCTTCGCGCTGCCGGACTCGCTCACCCTCGTGGCCGGGTCCAACCAGCTGCGGCTGGAGAGCTACCTGTTCACCCGGGAGGCGCTCGACGACGTCCGCGACCACCTCAAGCCGGGCGGCGCGTTCGCGATGTACAACTACTACCGCGAGGACTGGCTCATCGGCCGTCTCGCAGGCACCACCGAGGCTGCGTTCGGCCACAGGCCCTGCATCGACACCTACGCCGGACGCAGCGCCGTGATCGTCTCCGGGCTCACCGAGGCCGACCAGGTGTGCGGCGTACCCGGCAACGGCACGACGATCGAGGCTGTCGCCGGCCCGCCTCCCGTCACCGACGAGCGGCCGTTCCTCTATCTCAAGGAGCCGGGGATCCCCGCGACGTTCCTCATCGTGATCGCGATGATCCTGGGGATCTCGCTGATCGCCGTGCGCGTGGTCGGTGGGCCGCTTCGCCGGATGGCGCCGTACGCCGACCTCGCGTGCCTCGGTGCCGCTTTCCTGCTCCTCGAGACTCGTGCGGTGACCTGGTCGGCGCTGCTGTTCGGCACCACCTGGGTGGTCAACGCGATCGTGTTCGCGGGCATCCTCGTCGTGGTGCTGCTCGCGGTCGAGGTGACGAGGCGGATGCGCAGGCGCCCGTCCCGGCCGGTGGCGTTCGGCTTCCTCGCGCTCACCCTGCTCGTCGCGTGGCTGGTGCCGACCTCGTGGCTGCTCTCGCTGCCGACGCCGGCGCGCGTGGTGGCGGCGGTGCTGATCGCGTTCGGTCCGGTGTTCGCGTCGAACATCATCTTCGCGACCCGCTTCGACACCACCGAGGACCCCACCGGGGCGTTCGCGGCCAACCTGCTAGGCGCGATGATCGGCGGCTGCCTGGAGTACCTCGCCCTGATCGTCGGCTACCCCGCCCTGATCGGCCTGGCCGCCCTCCTCTACGCAGCAGCGTTCGCCCTAGCCCCCAGCACCAAGCTCCGCCGCCCCCAGCTCACCCCCACCTGACCCGGGCCCGGGGCCAGGGCCAGGGCCAAGCCCAGGGCCAGGGCCAAGCCCAGGGCCAGG
>JANMMN010000243.1:0-11860 GCA_031373405.1 Actinomycetes bacterium | reverse complement strand
CCACAGCCCCACCCCGGCGGCGGGCCCGTCTCCCGTACCCCGCCCCCCCCCCCCCCCGTGGTGCCTACTTGCCCCGGGCCGGGCCCGGGGTGCATCCACCAAACCCCCGGCCCCCGGTCCGCTCTACCCGGTGACCGTTCGCCCCCCGTCCCTCCCCGTCGTCGCGGCTCATTCGAGAGGTGATCGAGAGGATGAACACGGCTTCCAAGCTGACGCTCATGGTCAGTGTCGTCCTGGTGTTCTTCGCGGTTCTGCTGCTGATCCTGTACTTGGCCGGTCGATCGCGCGGCAAGATCCAGACGCCCCTCGCGCGCCTGATCTTCCTCGGCCCGGCCGTCCTGCTGCTCGTCATCGGCCTCGTCGTGCCGGCGTTCCAGACCTTCCTGCTCAGCTTCAAGGACGCCAACGGCAGGAAGGACGTCGGGCTCAACAACTACTCGTGGATCTTCACGACCGAGGACAACCGACAGTTCCTCATCAACACCGTCCTCTGGATCGTCGTGACCCCGATCGCGTCGACCATCCTGGGTCTGACGCTCGCCCTGCTGCTTGACCGGATGAAGCGCGAGTCGGTGCCGAAGGCGCTGATCTTCATGCCGATGGCGATCTCGTTCGTCGGTGCGTCGATCATCTGGGGCTTGGTCTATGAGTACCGCGACCCGGTCGAGGGTGGCGACCAGGTGGGTCTGCTCAGCGCGGTGGTGATGAAGCTGGGGTTGTCCGATCCTCCCAACTGGCTGCTCTGGCAGCCGTGGAACAACTATCTGCTCATGATCATCATGATCTGGATCCAGGTGGGCTTCGCGATGGTCGTGCTCTCCGCGGCGATCAAGGCCATCCCGATGGAGATCACCGAGGCAGCCATGCTCGACGGCGCGACCGGGTGGAACCTCTTCCAGCGGGTGACCGTGCCGATGATCCGCGGCACCCTCGTGGTGGTCCTCACCACGATCGCGATCGGCGTCCTGAAGGTCTTCGACATCGTGCGCACGATGACGAACGGCAACTTCGGGACGCAGGTCGTCGCCAACGAGATGTACGCCCAGTCGTTCGTGCAGTTCGACTACGGACGAGGTAGCGCGCTCGCGGTCGTGCTCTTCGTCGCCGTCGTGCCTTTGATCGTCTACAACATCGTGCAGCTTCGGAAAGAGCAGGCGATCCGATGAGCGTCGAGACCGGTGGCCTGACGGCCAAGCTCGAAGAGTCGTTGACAGGGGCCCCGGACCACGGGGGCATGTCCAGCGCGCTGCGACGCAACCTGTCGAGCCCGTGGGCGACAGCGCTCGTCATCGGCATCACGGTCCTGTGGACCATCCCGACGCTCGGTCTGCTCGTGACCTCGCTGCGTCCCTCCGACGTCGCGAGCAGCACCGGCTGGTGGACGGCGTTCACGAGCGCGCCGAACTTCACCCTGCAGAACTACTCCGAGGTGATCAACGGCGGCGAGGTGATCCCGGGCGGCATCCTGCCGTACTTCATCAACTCGTTCGTGATCTCGATCCCGGCGGCGATCATCCCGCTCGTGATCGCGTGCATGGCGGCCTACGGGCTCGCCTGGGTGCCGTTCCGGTTCAGCAACGCGCTCTTCCTGCTCATCTTCGCCCTGCAGGTCGTGCCGTTGCAGATGGCGCTGCTCCCTCTGCTGAAGCTGTTCAACAAGGGCTGGGGGCTCGGTGACGTCACCCTGATCCCGCCCCTGAACGTGGGGGGGAGCAGCTTCGTGCCGCTCTGGATCGCCCACACCATGTTTGCGCTGCCGCTGGCGATCTTCCTGATCCACAACTTCATCGCCCAGCTGCCCAAGGACCTCTTCGAGGCCGCACGGGTCGACGGTGCGAGCCACTTCCTGATCTTCACCAAGATCGTGCTCCCGCTCTCGGTGCCGGCGATCGCGTCCTTTGCGATCTTCCAGTTCCTCTGGGTCTGGAACGACCTGCTCGTGGGTCTGACCTTCGCCGGCGGCACGGCCGACGTCGCGCCCATCACGGTCTACCTGTCCAATATCAAGGGCACCTACGGTGCCCAGCTCCACCTCATCACCGCCGGGGCGTTCATCGCGATCGTCGTCCCGCTGTGCGTGTTCTTCGCGCTCCAGCGGTTCTTCGTCCGCGGCCTGCTCGCCGGCTCGGTCAAGGGATAGCCCGACCGACGTACGACGAGGCCCGCACACCCGCGACGGTGTGCGGGCCTTCGTCGTCTGGTCGTGCCGGCGTCATTCAGACGTCGTACGCCGAGAGCACGTCGCGCTTGGAGAAGGCGGACGTCGTGAAGCGCCGGGCGATCTTCGCCGTGGTGAGCCAGGCGATCTCGGCCCCGTGCGTGCGGGTGGCCAGCACCTGGTCGACGATCCACGGCGCGACGTCCTCGACGTGGTCGGCCAGGATGTTGAGGGTGCGCCGGTTGGCGTCGATGTACGCCGGGTCCGCCGCCGCTGCCTCGCGCAGCCAGCCGTCGGAGAGCAGGATCCCCGGACGGATCTCGCCGACGAGGACCGGGCCTCCGGCGGTCTCCTTGACCAGCGCGTCGGTGAACATCTTGAGCCCGCGCTTCGTCGCGCCGTACACACCCATGTAGTCGCGGATCCGGCCGTCGCTGCCGCCGCCGAGGACGTTGAACACCGCGCCGCGTCCCTGGGCCGTCATCCCCCGCACCGCGACCTGCGAGCCGAGGATCGTGCCGAGCATGTTGGTGCTGACCATCGCCGCCACCTGCTCGGCGGGGATGTCGACGATGCGTGCGGTGGTGTGCGCGACGCCGGCGTTGTTGACCCAGTAGTCGACGGCCCCGAAGCGGTCCACGGCGGCGTCCCACAGGGCGCCGACCGAGGCCGCGTCGCTCACGTCGACGCCGTACCCGAGGGCCGCCCCGGGCAGCGATGCGGCCACTGCGTCCGCGTCGGCCGGCCGGCGCCCGGTCACGACGACATCGAGCCCGCGCCGCGAGAACGACTCGACGAGCCCGCGCCCGATGCCCTTGGTGCTGCCGGTCACGACGACCGTGGCCACGGCGACCCCCTCCCGGCGCCGGACCGTCCCGCGCGCACGCCCATCCTGGCCCGCTGGAACGGCGTTCCGCCAGGGGGTACGTCCGGGCGAGCGACGACCCGCGCACCCGGAGGTACGCGGGTCGTCCCGGGTGAGCTCAGGCTTCGGTGCTGTTGCGGCCCATGAGGGACGCGACTCCACCCACCGCCACGACGCCGACCACCAGCTGGAGGCCGTGCCGGATCCAGTCGAATCCGCCGGTCTCCTTGACGTTGAGCAGCGACGCGAGCAGGTCACCGAGGAACATGCCCACGATGCCGGCGCCGATCACCGCCCACCAGGGGATGCTCTGCTTGCCGGGAAGCAGGAGCCGGGCGATCACGCCGATGATGGCGCCACCGATGATGATCCAGAGAATGTTGCCCACGAGTTACCTCCATCGTCGCCAGAGACAGTTCGACTACTCGAGTGAACCAGTCGCGGTGCGGATCGTGCGGGATGTTGCGAGAGCCCGCGACCTCAGACCCTGGCGACGAGGCGGAACATCCGGGGTGGCAGGTGACCCCGGCGCGTCATGTAGTCGGCATAGCCGGGATAGACCGCGACGAAGGACGGGAAGGTCCGCGCCCAGGTCTCGTCGTCGACGAGGGTCGCGGTCACCACGAGCGACTCGGCGCCGATCTCGACCCGGGCGTCGGGGTGCGCGAGCAGGTTGGCGGTCCAGCCGGGGTGCTTGGCCTGACCGAAGTTGGTGCCGATCAGCATGATGTCGTCGCCGTCGCGGACGTACACCAGCGGCGAGACCCGCGGCTGGCCGCTCTTGGCCCCGGTGGTGTGCAGGGCGAGGATCGGCAGGCCGTAGAGCGCCGCCATGAGCCGTCCGCCGCGGATCTCGCGAATCCGGGGGTCGATCACCGGCCCGATCCTGCTGTAGGCGATCGAGAAGGTCTTCGTACGCCCGAGCCGGCGCATCAGCCCGGTGAGCAGCCCTGACTCGGCCAACCGCTCGTGCTCGGCGATCCGGTCGAGCTTGGTGCGCAGCGCGGTGACGTCCGGGTCGCTCATGCGCGGAGGCTACCGGGCACCGGGGCGTGGCGGCGCCGACGCGAGGCGAGAAACCTCGACGGGGCTGTCGATTTCGGGGCACGCTGGTCGTCGTCAGGATGCGGGGGCACGTCAGACCCACCACCGACGTACTGGGAGACCACCATGAGCAGCACGCGTTACATGTTCCTGATCTACGCCGACGAGACGCAGTACGCCGACATGACGCCCGAGAGCTGGGAGGCGATGATGGTGGCGCACAACACCTGGTCGAGCAAGGTCGTGGCCGAGGGCGCCTCGATCATCAGCGGCGAGGCGCTCGCCCCGTCCGCGACCGCCACCACGGTCCGCAACGGCAGCGGCTCCCCGATCGTGACCGATGGTCCCTTCATCGAGACCAAGGAAGCCCTCGGCGGCTACTACGTCCTCGACTGCACCGACCTCGACCAGGCGCTCGGGTTCGCCCGCACCCTGCCCGGGTCCAACGTCGAGGTGCGACCGATCCAGCCGACCGGCTGACGCTCCTGTCGACCGACGGGGTGCTGCAGCGCGCCGACGTCGCGGCTGCCGTCGAGCAGGCGCACCGCGCCGAGTGGGGCCTCGTCCTCGCCGCCGTGGCGCGCCTGCTCGGCGGTGACGTCGCCACGGCCGAGGAGTGCACCCAGGAGGCGTTCGTCGCCGCGCTCGAGACCTGGGGCGAGCGCGGCGTACCCGACCGGCCGGGGGCCTGGCTGACCACGACCGCGCGCCGGCGGGCCGTCGACCGCGTACGCCGGGAGGCCGGCATGCGGGCCCGGCTCCCCGAGCTCGTCCGCGACGACGTCGAGGTGACGGCCGGTCCCGAGAGCGCGCTGGAGGAGGACGAGGTGGTCATCGACGACCGGCTGCGGCTCGTCTTCACCTGCTGCCATCCCTCGCTCGCCGCGGAGTCGCGGGTGGCGCTGACCCTGCGCATGGTCTGCGGTCTCACCACCGACGAGATCGCCCGAGCCTTCCTCGTGCCCGAGCCGACGATGGCCGCCCGGATCACCCGGTCGAAGAAGAAGATCACCGCGGCCGGGATCCCCTACCGCGTGCCCAGCGGGGCCGAGCTGCCCGACCGGCTCGACGGTGTGCTCACCGTCATCCACCTGGTCTTCACGACCGGGTACGCCGCGGGTGGCCCCACCCTCGTGCGCGCCGATCTGGTCGAGCGCGCCCTCGACCTCGCCCGGGTGCTCGCGGTGCTGATGCCGGACGAGCCCGAGGCGCTCGGCCTGCTCGCCCTGCTCGAGCTGACTGATGCACGCGGTGCGGCCCGCGTCGACGCCCGAGGCGCGCTCGTCGTGCTCGAGGAGCAGGACAGGTCGCTGTGGGACCGGGCGGCGATCGAGCGTGGGCTCGGGCTGCTCGACCGCGGGATGCGCCGTACCGGCCCTGGGCACCCGGCCGGCCGGTTCCTGCTGCAAGCGGCGATCGCCGGGGTGCACGCGGAGGCACCGAGCTGGGAGCGCACGGACTGGACCGTCGTCCTGGCGCTCTACGACCGGCTCCTCGAGGTCTGGCCGAGCCCGGTGGTGGCGGTCAACCGGGCCGCGGCCCTGGCGTTCGCGGCCGATCCCCTCGTCGGAGTGGCTGCGCTCGACGCACTCGCGGACGAGCCGGCGCTGCGCGGCTGGCACTACCTCCCGGCGGCGCGGGCAGACCTGCTGCGCCGGGCCGGGAGGCACGAGGACGCCGCTACCGCGTACGCCGCCGCGCTCGCACTCGTCCCGGACGGTCAGGAGCGGGAGTATCTGCTCCGCCGGCTCGACGAGGTCGGCGTCACCCCAGCGTGAGCGAGCGACGGCGGAGGGCGCGCACCAGGGCGCGCTCGAAGCCGACGACGCTGCCCGAGAGCGGCTCCATCTCCGCCGCGGTCAGGACCACCTCGAGGTGGCCGCGCACCTGCGCGAGCACCACCGGTGCGTGGTCCTTCGACGGCACGAGCGCCTGGGCCTCACCGGTGACCTCGTTGACGTGGAGGAGATCGAAGGGGACGCCGAGCGAGGCCGTCATCCGGTCCCACTCGGCCTTGCGCCGCACCGAGGAGTGGGTGATGTCGCAGAGCGAGCAGTGCGCACGACCGATCAGCTTCCCGAGCACGTAGGCGATCTCTCCGAGCGGACCGCCGTTCGCACGGTAGACGCCGACGAACCGCTCGACCGGGGTGGCGCCGTTGCCACGGGGGGTGAGCCGGTCCCGCGCCGGCACGCGGTCGCGCAGCCCCGCCGCGTGCTCCACCACGGCGAGGAACATGGTCGCGTCGAGGGCGGCCGCCTCGCGGCGTACGGCACCGGGGGTGACGGCCAGGGGCCGATCGACCCGGACCCAGCTGGCGCGGTGCTCGCCGTCCCACGCCCCGGTGCCGATCCGGTGCCAGTGCTCGTCGCCGTCGTGATCCTGGCTGGAGAGCATGAGCGCCACGAGGATCTCGGCGTCCTCGGCGTCGCGACCCACGATGACCACAGGGCGGTCCTTGCCTCGAGCGGGGTCCTCCTCGTACGGGACCCAGACCCAGACGACCTCGCCCGGATCGGGCTCGCCGTTGCGCTGGGGTGCGTACTCGGGGTGCACCCGGCCGTCGAAGTCCCAGGCACCACCACGCTCGGGCATCTCATCGCTCACGTCGGTGAGCCTAAGGACACCGGCGCCGACGCGCGCGCCGTCCCACCCGTACCGCGAGCCTGACCACCTGGCGGTGGCCGCACCCGGGTAGCCGCCGGCTGATCAGGGTGAGCGCGGGGGGTGCCGTGTCGCGGCAGCCGTTTCGCCGCGCTGCGAGGCATGCTGGACACAGGTGCGGGGCCCCTCGATGTATGAGATCGAGGGGCCCCGCGGCACGTCCACCCGTCCCGGCAATCGGGCGAACCCGATCCACCAGGGCGGAGGCCGTGCAGACCGTGTGATCGTCGGAACTCGGTCGCGGCCCGGTTGCCCGGTCCGTCTCCGCCGGAGTTGCCTCCGGACGCTCCGCCGATCGCATCGGCTGCCGTCGTGCTCTCTCGCCGGGTCTCGCCCCGGCCTCCGGTTGCCCGGCGACCTTGGCGCGCCGCTGCGTGTCGGTGCGAGGTTGACCCCGACCCGAACCGCGTCCCTCCCCTCGGTTGCCCGTGGGGTGGAGCTGCGACGTTCGTCCCGTCGATCCTGCTCGACGTCACCGGGCCCGTCTCCCCGCCCCCGTCAGCTGCCCGGTCTCCCGGTCGGCCGCCGTCCGGAGTTGCCTCCGGCGGGACGCTTCGTCGTGCTCGATGCCGCTCTGCGCGTCGGGTGGACCTCGTCGTCGTGCCGGTCTCCCGGCCCGTCGCCGTCCGGAGTTTCCTCCGGGTGGCCCGCCCGTCGTGCTCGGCGTGTGGGTAGTTCTATCCGCGTTCAGGCAAGGGGCGCAAGGGCTTTTGCGGAAGTTCTTCGACCAGTTTCGACGTCCCCAGGATGTGCACAGCTTGTCCCCCGGAGATGGCCCGTCGTCCCCAAGTTGTCCCCAGGTTCGTCCCCAGCCGGGTGGTTACTTGAGGACTTCTTCATGTGCGAAGATAGACAGGTTCCCGTCCCGGAGGTCGCCGTGCCCGTCCCGCTGTACCAGGCCAAGGCCGAGTTCTTCCGCACCCTCGGGCACCCCGCCCGGATCCGGATCCTCGAGCTCCTCAGCGAGCGCGACCACGTCGTTCACGAGCTGCTCGCTGCCATCGAGATCGAGCCGAGCAACCTCTCCCAGCAGCTCGCCGTGCTGCGCCGGGCCGGGCTGGTGGCGCAGCGGCGCGAGAGCGGGGCCGTCGTCTACTCGGTGAGCGTCCCCGAGGTGCGCGACCTGCTGCTCGCGGCCCGGGCGATCCTGCGCAGCCTCATCGACGAGCAGGACGAGCTCAAGCGCGTCCTGCGGCCGGTGCGCGTCCGCAGGTGAGTGTCGCCGCGTCGGTCCGCGACACCGTCGGCGTCGCGGTCCGGCGTACCCGAGAGCTGCTCCCGGGCCGGGCCGAGCTCGCCTCGGTCCGCCGGGACCCGCGGCGCGACCTGATCGCCGGCGTCACGGTCGCGGTCGTCGCGCTCCCGCTTGCCCTGGCCTTCGGCATCACCTCCGGCCTGGGTGCCGGCGCGGGGCTGGTCACCGCCGTCATCGCGGGCACGATCGCCGCCGTGTTCGGCGGCAGCAACCTGCAGGTCTCGGGGCCGACGGGTGCGATGACCGTCGTGCTCGTGCCCATCGTGGCCCAGTTCGGACCCTCGTCGGTGCTCGTCGTCGGGTTCCTGGCCGGTCTGCTGCTGCTCGGCCTGGCCTTCTCCCGCGCCGGTCGCTACATGCGCTACATCCCGCTGCCCGTCGTCGAGGGGTTCACCATCGGCATCGCTCTCGTCATCGCCCTGCAGCAGGTTCCCGCGGCGCTCGGGGTGCCCGGCCAGGGAGAGAAGGTCGTGCTCGTCGCGGTCGACGCGCTGCGTTCCTGGCTCGCCGACCCGCAGTGGGCCGAGCCGCTGCTCGCCGCCGGGGTCGCCGCGGCGATGCTGCTCGCCGTCCGGTTCCGCCCGTCCTGGCCGGTCTCGCTGCCCGCGGTCGTGATCGCCGCGGTGTTCGCGACCACCGCGCACCTCGACGTCCCCGTCATCGGGTCGATACCCGCCGGACTCCCCGCGCCGGAGCTTCCGTCGATCGCGTGGACGTCGATGAGCAGCCTGCTCATCCCTGCCGTGGCTGTCGCCGCGCTGGGCGCGCTCGAGAGCCTGCTCTCGGCCACCGTCGCCGACGGGATGAGCGTGGGTGAACGGCACGATCCGGACAAGGAGCTGTTCGGTCAGGGGCTGGCCAACCTCGCCGTGCCGTTCTTCGGCGGGATCCCTGCGACCGCTGCCATCGCGCGCACTGCCGTGAACGTGCGGTCGGGTGCACGGTCGCGGCTCGCTGCCCTCGTGCACGCGCTCGTCCTGCTCACGGTCGTCGTCGCGCTGGCGCCGGCGGTCTCCAGCATCCCGCTGGCGGCACTGGCCGGCGTGCTCCTGGCCACGTCACTGCAGATGGTCGAGGTGTCGAGCGTGCGTGCGCTGCTGCGCTCGACCCGCGGCGACGCCGTCGTGCTCGTGCTGACGGCGGTGGCGACCGTCGCCTTCGACCTCGTGACCGCGGTGATCCTCGGGCTCGTGGTCGCGGGGTTCTTCGCGCTGCAGCAGGTGGCGCGTGCCGCGCACGTCGACGAGACCGCGATCGAGCTCGACGACGGCGACCACGACGCGGAGGAGTCGGCCCTGCTGGCCGACCACATCGTCGCCTACCGCCTCGAGGGGTCGCTGTTCTTCGGCGCTGCGCACACGTTCCTGCTCGAGCTCTCCGAGGTGTCCGAGGTGCGTGTGGTGATCCTGCGGATGTCGCGCGTCGCGGGGCTCGACGCCACCGGCGCCTCCGTGCTCGCCGACACGATCGGACGCCTCGAGGGGCGCGGCATCACCGTGCTGCTCTCCGGCGTCCGACCCGACCACGAGCAGGTGCTCACCCGGTTGGGGGTGTACGACGAGCTCGCGCACGAACGGCACGTCTTCGCCTCGACGCCCGAGGCGATCGCGCACGCGCGGGCTCACGCACGCCGCATCGAGCACACACCCGACGACACCGGCTGATCTCGGCGAGTGTCGCTCGTCGGCGCCGCAGGTGCGGTTGGCTGGGTGGGCAGAGCCCACGTGCGAGGAGGCTTCATGAGTCTCGACCGACCGGTCGCGGTCAACCCCTACGACTACCTGCCGGCGGTGCCGGCGTTCGAGGTCACCAGCGCCGACGTCGTCGGCGGTGCGCAGGTCGCGCTCACCCACGTGTTCACCGCGGCAGGCGGCGAGAACCGGTCGCCGCAGCTGTCGTGGGGCGGAGCCCCCGCAGGGACGCTGAGCTACGTCGTCACCTGCTTCGACCCGGACGCGCCGACGCCGTCCGGCTTCTGGCACTGGGTGCTCGTCGACCTGCCGGCGAGCGTGACCTCGCTCGAGCGGGGAGCCGGCTCGTCCGACGCCACCCTCCCGGGTGGCTTCCACGTCCGCTCCGACTTCGGCACCGCGAGCTATGGCGGGATGGCCCCGCCGCAGGGTGACATGACACATCGCTACTTCTTCGTGGTGCACGCCGTCGACGTTGCGACGCTCGGCGTCGACGCCGATGCGTCGCCGGCGGTGGTGAGCTTCACCCTCGCCTTCCACACCCTCGGTCGCGCCAGCATCACCCCGACCTACGCGCACTGATGCGCTGGCCGTGGTGTGGGGGTGCCGTCACGGGTCAGGCGGGCGGGTAGGTCAGGCCGATCTGGCGGCGTACCTCGTCGATCGTCTCCATGATCGACACGGTCTCGTCGAGGGGGAGGACGGGTGACTCGGTCAGCCCGGCGCGCAGGCAGCGACCGACCTCGGCCGCCTGGTGGCGCAGGCCGTTGCCGTCGTGCGCGCTCTCGACCCGCTCTCGGCGCCCGTCGCGCCCGACGATCGTGAAGCCGGTCGGCCGGTAGAAGGTCGGATCTATCTCGATCCGCGCGTCGGTGCCGGTGATGACCGCGCCGTTCGCCGAGGCGGCCGACAGCGTCGTGGTGAGCACGGCGTGCCGCCCCGCGTCGTCGCGCAGGATCATCGAGGTCTGGGCGTCGACACCGGTGAAGGCCGGATCGCTCACCGCCGTCACGCGGGTCGGCGTACCGAGGACCATCGAGGCGAACGACACGGGGTAGATGCCGAGGTCGAGCAGGGCGCCGCCGCCGAGACCCGGTGCGAACAGACGGAAGTCGGGGTCCGGCTCGAACCACTGCCCGTGCTCGGCCGTGACCAGGACGAGGTCACCGAGACGACCGCTGGCCAGGACCTCGCGGATGGCAACCATGTGGGGCAGGAACCGGGTCCACATCGCCTCCATGAGGAACGTGCCGCTGGCGCGGGCTGCCGCGACGAGCGAGCGGGCCTCCGCCGCGTCCATCGTGAACGGCTTCTCGACGAGCACGGCCTTGCCCGCCTCGATCGCCAGGTGGGCGGCGTCGTGGTGCATCGGGTGCGGAGTCGCGACGTAGACGGCGTCGACGTCCGGGTCGGCCACGAGGTCGGCGTACGACGGGTGCACCCGCTCGATCCCGAACCGCGAGGCGAAGGCGTCGGACGAGCCGGCGGTGCGGGCGCCCACGGCGGCGATGTCGTGGTCGGGGAGCAGCGCGAGGTCGTCGCAGAACTTCGTGGCGATGCCGCCCGCCCCGAGGATGCCCCACCGGATCGGACGGCCGTCGTACGTGTTGCTGGTCTCGGTCATGCGCCCATCCAAGCCTGCGACGCCCGGCGGCGTCTGCGTGTATGGCGACGGGGCGGGCCCCCGAACGGAGCAGCGGCGCACAAAGAGTTACCGGCGAGTAGCACTCTGCGACGGGAAGGACTCCGCTCGGGTATCGGTTCGCCCGAAACCCTTGACGCGAGCACCCCCCTCGACCAACGATCTTTCGACACGGCACCGCCCCGTCACATGGGTCCCGGTGTCGTGCCGCGTTGCCTGACCGTCCCGACCCGTAGGACCGAGAGGAAACCCGAGTGTCCCGAGCACCCCGGTTCGCCAGCCCCCGCCGTCGCACGATCGCAGCGCTCACCGCTGTCGTCGTCGTCGGCGGTCTCGCTGCGAGCATCAGCCCCGCTGCCACCGCAGCGTCGTCGTCCGCCACCAAGGTCACCGCGAAACCCGCCGCGATCTCGAAGCAGGCCTGGACGTCCGGCCGCTACATCGTGCTCCTCGGCGGCCTCCCGGCCGCGAGCTACTCCGGCGGCATCGCCGGCTACAAGGCGACCAAGCCGGCCGCGGGCAAGAAGCTCGACCCGACCCG